>JADFUQ010000086.1 GCA_015222065.1 Bacteroidota bacterium | reverse complement strand
ACCATGCTTTCCGAAACAGAGTGGAAAGGGGGAGTTTTTGATGTATTGCCTGGCAATGTATATACGAACCTGAGCGAAGGAGCAGTTGGATTTTTTGCTGTTTCAACAGTGGTCTCTGATTCTACTGTGGTGGGAGTGGAGAGTGGGGAATGAAGAAGTCAAAGAGTCGAAAAGTCAAAGGGTCGAAGAGGTGAGGGGGAGAAGAGGCGACGAAGAGAAGAGGTGATGAGGAAAAGAAGAAAATAATGAATATCGATTAACGAACATCGAATAATGAAGTGAAGAATAAAGAGGTAATGAAAAGTTTATAAGTTTAGGAATTAGCTATTTAGTGCTTGTCTATAATAATAAAATATTGGAACATTTTGAATATCGAACAAGGATTAACAATTGTAGATTTCAGATTTTCAACCACTTCGCAAATCGTTAATCGGTGTTCCTTGTTCTTAAATCAATTTTTGCTAACTTTATAGACGGACACCATTTAACGTATAAACTTATAACTTTTAACATTTTTCAATACTCCGAATAAGGGTATCTCCGACTTTGTGTGTGTTATAATTGAATCCGGAAATAAAACGGATAAAAAAATGAAAACAAAGTATAATCCATTAAATTTTAAAATCATGAAAAAATTAAGTTTTTACATTTTAGCAACAGTTCTGGCAGCATCATTTCTTTTTACTTCGTGTGAAAAGGACCCTGTAGTAAAATTGTCAGATGAGAGTATTTTACCTTTAACATTTGGCGTGGATATACCCACGGCAATCAGCCAGGAATCATCAACACTAAAAAGTGCACAGGTTGATACCCTGCGTGGTAATGTTATCTATTATCATTTAAGTACATTTATCCATGTGGGTGATGCAGGAGGTGAGATGGTACGGGATATAATTCATGCCATATCCAGCCATCAAATCAATACAGCTATGTCCTTTTCGTATGAAAGTGATGACGATGGCAGGACCAAGAACCTTGAAATAATTGAAAACGTTACTTATGATGGAGTGACCTGGGAATTCCAGTTAACCATCACAGATGCTGATTCGGAAGGAAATGCGGATGGTGGAAAGGCTATCCAGATATTCTGGAACAGAAATCCTATCGACGGAATAGCAATCCTTAAACCGTACAACATAAATCGCAATACCGAAGATGAGTTTGCAAATGCAATGTTCCGGATTGATTACAATGAAGAAGGCACACAGGAATACGATGCTTATATGATGGTATATGTTACCGGTTTACCGTTGGAAAACCCACTTGATAATCCTTATTCGATGAGTACACTGAAGATGTTTGCCGGACGTAAGGGTGATATTATTGACGTTTATGGCAACACAAACCATCCAAATGCAACTTTCTTTGCGGGTAATTCAGGATTTAACTGGGCTTTTGTAGCTTCAAGTGACAGAGAAAGTGATATCGGAGTTGCTGAAGTCGGACTGCCACCAAGTATCCTTGATGACCCGAGTAGAAGTGTTCTTTTAGATTATTATTCAATAAAGAATGTATTTACCCGTGAGCTTTATGAGGTATGGCCAACGATTGATCCGGAAAGTGTTGAAGCTTACCTCTTTAATACCGAAGCACCCGGGTTCTTTGACACAAATGGTTTTATTGTTGGAGGCACATCACCCGGATCTGAATATGATGAAATTGAAAACAGGCTTCCAAATCTTAGTCCATATAACCCCAAGGAGATCACCAACCTAGGCATTGAGTTTAAGAACGACTAAATCTGGTGAGATTCTTCCTGCAAGGCTGCCCGGTAAATCCGGGCAGTTTTTTTTTAAATAATAACGTATTAATAACGTTATTATTTTTGTCTAATAAAAAGCATAGTAGCAATGGTACGCTTCCTGAAGGTGACAACTCGTAACCCGTAACGCGTAACACGTAACTCTTTATTCTCCGTTAAATAACCCAATCACATTACTAACCATTGCTTTAATTCCTGTTTCGATTGTTGCAGGATAATCGGGATTTAAGAAAGGTGAGTGGAGAGGGGGAGGTTCTTCTCCTTTTGCTATATAATCATTCATTACTTCTGGGTTTGTGCTTCCAAGCCAGATAAGGCAAATAGGGACTTTTTCAGGAGTGCGACCATATATACCAAAATCTTCACCTACCATTGCAGGATTTACTCTGACAATATTTTCTTTTCCCAATATACCTGATGAATATTTACGGATCTTCCCGCAAAGATCTGCATCATTTAAAACAGGAGGTGTTTCACTTGGTATCACCCACACTTTGGGTAACTTGTTGTCTGGTAAGCCTGCGGTAATGGCTGCTCCTTTGCTGATTCGTTTAATGGCATCGATGGTTTGTTCAATGGCATTGTTATCGTAATAACGAAGGGTTAGCTCCATTTTAACTTCTTCCGGAATAATATTTGGACGGGTGCCTCCGTGGATAGAACCAACCGTGACCACAACAGGCTCCAATGGACTGATCTCACGGCTTACAATTGTTTGCAGATCAAGAACTACGCGTGAGGCAATTACCACCGGGTCAATACACTTTTCCGGGTAAGCACCATGTCCCCCAATGCCAAATACAGTTATTTCAACTGTTTTCACTCCCGCAAAAATCGGACCTGGTATTAACCCGATTTTCCCTGATTCTATCTCGGGATTTATATGATAGGCAAGGGCATAATCAGGGACCGGAAATTTTTTGAATAAACCCTCCTCAATTGCCAGTGATGCACCACCACTCATCTCTTCTGCCTGCTGTGCAATTATAAGCAGAGTGCCTTTCCACTGGTCCTTCATTCTGACAAGAGTGCGAACAGTTCCTACCAATACAGACATGTGAATATCGTGACCGCATGCATGCATTACAGGCACTTCTTTGCCATTTGAATCAATCATGGTTTTAGTACTGGCAAAATCGAACCCTGTTTTTTCTTTGATAGGAAGTGCATCCATGTCTGTGCGTAGCATTATTACCGGACCTTCCCCATTTCTAAACATCCCCACAACATTGTTTCCTCCAAAATTGGAGGTTACATCAAAACCGATGGATTTTAATTCATCAGCTATTCGTGCTGATGTTTCTTTCTCCTGAAACGATATTTCAGGGTTCTGGTGAATGTGTTTGCAGAGCGCTAGTGCATATTCTGCCTGTTTGGCTACTTCTTTGTCGAAACCGGACCTGTTTTGCCCGTTGGAAATAACCTGGATTAATAATAATGTAATGATGAGAGAAGTAATAAATTTCATATATAAGGTTTTTATAGTTATTCAGAATAATATGTTGTGTATTTAATATCACTGGAATATTGGAATACTGGAATGTTGGAATACTGGGGAATCCTGCATCCCCTGATTCCATTGCCCATTGTTTCATAATTTATTCGTTCCATCTTACCATTCTTCCATTTTTCCATTATTCCATCCTTCCATCTGGCACCTATTTATTTTCCGGATGAACCCTTTTTAAATTACTTTACAAAGCTATTTTATTTCTTTCCGCAGTATTTTATAAAATTCATTAAAAGCATTTTTCTCGTTCCAGGGATAATGTCCGCATTTTTTCAGCAGAATAAATTTAAACTTATCCAGAGTTTCAGATAATGGAATTTTTACTCCTTCCGCCGGATGCGGATCATAATCACCGTGAATTGCAACAACGGGACATTTTATCCTCTTTCCAAACCCGATTAGTTTCCCGCTCTTTCTTAATTTGCTTGCTTCATTCCAGATACTTTGAAATATATCGGGTTGATACTCAATTATACAGCTTTCGCTTGTTAAAGGATCAAATGAGTCAGCTTTTGACAAAAGTTCTGCAAATTGTTTGAAGAGCTTACTTTTATTCCCGGCAAATGGATCACTTAATTCTTTTTGTATAGCCGAAAGTTCGGACTTTTCTTTGTTGGTAAGGCGGTTTAATCGTGTCTGCATAATATTTCGCGAGTCCTTTTCTTCGAAAGGACCACTTGAAATAAGAATTATTTTTTTTACCAATGCAGGATATAGTGCTGCATAAATATACACCAGCCACGCACCCCATGAGTGACCGATAAGGTAAACAGGAGGATTCCCGTGCTTTACCAGGATATTGTGTAGTTCCTGAAGCTGTCCCTCAATTGTATTAGCTATCTGCAAGGGTTCAATAATACCAAAATCACCTGACAATTCCTGTGCTAAAGGAGCCATTTCACCGGGTGCTCCCGGACCACCATGAATAATTGCAACGTTATATGGTTTGCTGCCGTATTTCATTGGATTGTTCATGACTTTATTTAGTACCTGGTTAAAATTGTACTTTATATTGTTTTATTTTCCTTACAAACTATTTATATGTAAATTTGGTATATTATTTGTACGATTATTAAAATGCATAATACATCAATTATTTTATTGCAGAAAGTTATATCTGATTAATTACTTTCAGTGAGTTCCACTTCATTCCGGTTCACAAATTAATCAGAAAGAAAAAAGATAAAAGGATAAAGACAAAAGTACTAATAACATAATATGTTTTATAGACGATCAAATTTTTTATAAAAAAGCATCTGACTCTTATGCAAATAATTCACTTTTAACTTTTTACTTTTGTCTTTTATCTTATACATGAATAATGCAAGTTATATAATATTGTTGGAATCTTGATAATCAAAATAAAGTGAGAAATGAATTGTAAAAGTTTATTATCCGGACAACAATTTTTTATTTTAATTCTGACATGGTTTGGATTAATTCAATTTGCCAATGGTGAAGAAAGTTTTGATACACTCCTGGTTCAAAAAATTGAGACATTCAAACAAAAATATCCGGCAGAGGTTGTTTTCTTACATACAGATGGGGATATTTATTCTCCGGGAGAAAATTTGTATTTTAAGGCATACATTAAGGATTTCTATTCATCAAGTCCGGGAATAAATAGCAGAAACCTTCAATTATTATTAATTGATTCCCGTGGAAGAAGATTGATGAATAAGGTTTTTCCAATAGAAAATAGCCGGTCGGCAGGAACACTTGTATTGGATAACTTTTTAACTGAGGGAAAATATACACTTATCGGTTTTACCGGTTTAATGCAAAACGACAGTCCGGATAATGTTTTTTCAAAGGAAATATTTGTAAAGAAAATTATTTTACCCCCCGTGTTTGTAAAACTTTTTGTGCCTGATACTATTTATCAGTCATCTGAAAAAGCTAAAGTAACTGTTAATTTATTACAGTCTAGTGGCAAATCTCTTCCCAGAAAAGAGATTTCTTATACTGCAAAAATAAATGGTACTCCATTTGTCAGTGGTGAGGAGAAAAGCAACAGGAAGGGGAATGCAGTAATTGAGATTGGCCTGCCCGAGTATGACAGAGGCTCAATAATTTCAGTTCATGTTAAAGCAAATTATTTAGGTATTGAAGAAAGTAACACTATTCTGATCCCGACACAGGAACTTCCACCAGACATTGAGTTCTTTCCCGAAAGTGGTGATCTGGTTGATGGATTGGAAACAAAAGTAGGATTTACTGCCCTGGATCATTCAGGTAATCCTTTGGAAATAAAAGGAAGAATAGTTGATGCCAGTAATACCGTTATTAAAGATTTTACATGCCTGTCTAATGGTTTAGGATTTTTTAAATTTACATCTCAGGCAGAGACCCAATATAAAGTTGAAATTATTGAACCTTCAGGTATTGAGCAAACCTATAACCTGCCGGAAGTTTTACATACCGGAACTAATATAACATTTAATAGCAGGACAAACGACTTCTTGTCTTTTTTAATAAATTCTAACCTGAAAGAATCTTCAGAGATAATTTATGTTATTGCAGAAATGGATGGGCTTATTGTCTGGAATAAACGTATAAATCTGAGGGATTCTTTTGCTTTAAAAGTGCCGGTTAAGGAGCTGCCCGGTGGGATTATCAGGATAACTTTGTTCGATGAGAACAGAAGAATACTGGCCAAAAGGGCTGTATTTCTGGATAAAGTGGGCTTAGATATAAAGGTTAAAACTGACAGGAATGAATATATACCAGGGGAGGAGGTAAACCTTAATATCAGTGCACAAAACTACAATGGGCAACCGGTAATGGCAGATATGAGTATTGCTGTTATTGATAATAATATATGTCCTGTCTGGAATAAAAACTCCGATATTTTTACATGGTTTTTAATGGGATCTGTGGCAAGGAATTCTTGTTTACCACAAAATATCTTTTCTGATATTACAGAGGAGGCATACAGAATTATTGATTGTTGGATGTTAACCCTGGATGAAGATAAATTTAACTGGGAAGAGGTTTATAAATCAGAAAAAGATATACGAAAAAAAATGGGGAAAGATGAATTTATTAATAAAGCTA
Source organism: Bacteroidota bacterium (assembly GCA_015222065.1). Classification (GTDB taxonomy): domain Bacteria; phylum Bacteroidota; class Bacteroidia; order Bacteroidales; family VadinHA17; genus JADFUQ01. Next base: position 4,355 of record JADFUQ010000086.1, on the reverse strand, counting down.
TTGAATCTTTTTGTTTAAGAGATAGTAAAATACTAACAGAAATTGAAACTGATCAGTTTTTTTATAGATATATTCTAAAAAATGACCAGGTATTTCCTGAGTATCTATTTGTAAATAAGCGATTTATGGAAAAAAGTGGTATTAAAAGTAAAAGGCCTGATAAAAAAGAGATTATACAAAGGAAATTAGCGTCTGGCACACCCATTTTAGATGTTATCAGAAGTATCAGGCCGTTCCAGCTTATGGGAGATCATATTGTTTTTCATGGACCAAGCTCTCTTTTATTTCAGGATGGTGCTCTGATCGTATTGGATGGAATAAAACTTGGCACCAGTATTACCTTGTTGAATTCGCTTAATCCAAATGATATTGCAAATATTGAAGTCTCTACCAATCCTACTGATATACATAAATATACAGCTCTTAATGCAGAAGGTTTGATTGAAATTACATCTAAAGGAGGTTTTGATGAAACTGATGATGATAGCAAACAAATGACTCGGTATAATTCTACTTTATACTGGAACCCTTATGTGAAGATCCTTCAGCAAGGTGAAACATCTGTTTTTTTTAAAAGTACCAAAATGAAAACAAAATATAGAGTAATTGTCCAGGGAGTAGATGAAACAGGACAACCGGTTTATCATATCAGCTATTTCCAGGTTTATTGATTTGTTTTTTTGTAACTAATCAGTACTTAAGGTGAGGGAATGAGTAAATGAGTAAATGATAAAATGAGTAAATGGGAAGGCGTGAACTGTAACTAACTCGTAACTCGTAACCCGAAACTCGTAACACTTTAAGCATTTTAGTCATTTTGAATTTTTAGACACCTAATAGTTACAAATTATCTACGAAACTTTAATTAGTAAGTATTATGCCTAAAACAAAGCCTTTTGATGATTGTTTAAATGAATATGAAGAGTGGTTTGTTCAAAACTCTGCTGTTTATTCTTCAGAACTAAGAGCTATAAAGGATATTTTCGGGGTACCTGAGAATGCTGTTGAAGTAGGTGTCGGCAGTGGATTGTTTGCTGAACCTTTGGGCATTAAAACCGGTATTGAGCCATCTGAAGCAATGCGGGAAAAGGCTAAAGAGAGAGGGATACATGTTGTAGATGGTGTGGCTGAAAATTTACCCTGGAAAAATAATTCAATTGATTATGTTTTGATGGTTACAACAATTTGTTTTGTTGATGATGTGAAAAAATCATTGAGTGAAGTATACAGGGTTTTGCAGAACAGGGGAAGTTTTATTATCGCATTTGTTGACAAAAACAGTCCTGTAGGTCAGCTTTATCAAAAAAATAAGGAAGAAAGCCTGTTTTATAGGGATGCTACATTTTATAGTACTGAAGAACTATATGGATATCTTAAAGAAGCAGGTTTTTCTATAAAAAAAACCCAACAGACTGTTTTTGGCATGTTAAACGAAGTGGTTGAGGTTCAGCAGCCAAGGGAAGGATATGGTGAAGGAAGTTTTGTTGTAATCAACGCCGTGAAAAAATAAACCGCAGAGTTCATAAAGAGTTCACGCAAAGATCGCAAAGGTGTCGCAAAGTTCGCTAAGGATATTTAAATAATAAAGCTTTTTCAAATAATATTTGTTCTTTGCGTCCTTAGCGCATTCTCTGCGCACTTTGCGGTTAGTTTTTTTTACTGCCTCACTGCAACACAATTTCTTAAATCTTAAACTCATAAACTTATAAACTCATAAACTCTTCAACACATTAATTATTAAATTGCACTTTTAAATAGATTTTTCTATTTTGAATTACTTTTTGAAAATCTTCTGTTAATGAAAAAGATTTTTCTTTCTTTAATAATAGTAATATATGCTATCGATGGCACAGCACAAACTATTATTTTTCCATCCTATACAAACCGTGATGATCCAAATGTTGAGATATCACGTATCAGTCTTACGGATACACTTACAATTGTGGAGATGTATTTTCTTGCTCCGCTCGAAGATATCTGGCTATGTGTCGATAAGAATTTCCATATAAAACCTTATAACTCAAATGATCGTCTTTTTCTTGTGCTTGCAAAAGATATTTCCTTATGTCCTAAAAGGGATAAAATAACACGTGATGAGATATACAAGAAATTCCTTCTTTATTTCCCAATACTCAATTCGTCTGTAAAGCGTATAGATATTATTGAAAAAGCTAGAAATGGATTTAATTTTTATGGTGTTTGGCTTGAAGAAAAGCAAGAAGAGCCTTTACCTGATTCATCAAAATACCGGACCCGGGAGCAGTTTATGGATTATTTTTCTGAGAATCAAAGTAATATTGTCCCATTAGAGGGTATTTGGCAGGAAACCTCACGGCTTGCTCATTATGTAAGTGCAAATTTTTACGATTATCTTAATGAGAAGGAAGTTAGAGAGTTTGTTATCATGAAAAAGGAGGAACGTTATGTTTGTTATGACATAGAAGGAGGTCCGCTGGATGCTCATTTTATACCTATAGCTGAAGGTAACAGGTACTTGTATAAGAAGTATCTCAGGGATATTCGTGAAACAGTTAATACATTTACCAGGATAAGTGATGAAAAAAAAATCCAAATGTTATATTTCTACCCTGACAAATATGCCAGGTACCACTATCCTGAAGATATTATGCCCGGCGATCAGCTTGGGTTAAGGCTGGAATTATTGAAAGTCTTCCCCGAACCAGAAGAGTGAAAATTTCAAATTCTGTATTCCTGGTATTTAAGAAAAACATAACAAAAAGGTCAACGTTATTTAGGCATTGACCACCCGTAACTCGTAACTCTTAACTCTTAACACTGCATCACTGTATCACTGCCTCACTTTATTCCCTCTCTTCCGGTTTTTCGGATATAAGTTTCATATAGTGCTCATATCTTTCGAATATTTCATTTACATATTTATAAGGTTCTGATCCCCGGCAATAACCAAATTTTACAACCGGATCAATAAAGTATTGCCGTTTAGATAATTTTAGCAAATACTCATCAACATTCCCTTGCCAGATGTTTGGATCTTTCCCATATTTTTCCGTCAGTTTTCTGGCATCCGAAATATGATTCTGACCTGCATTAAATGAAGCAAGAATAAACCTTATCTTCTCACTGCTGTCAGGAATTTCTTTCCAGAAGTTATTCAGGTACTCTAAATACCGGGTTCCGGCAAGTATATTTTGTTTGGGATCATACAAATTGGTAATTCCAAATTCCTTGCCAGTACTGGGCATAACCTGCATAAGTCCTGTTCCTCCAGCCCAGGATTTTGCCTTTGCATCAAATTCGGATTCCTGGTATATCTGAGATGCCAGTAAACGCCAGTCCCAATCCAGTTTTACAGCATTTTCCCTGATAAGGTCATCATATTTTGATATCTTTCCTCCTGTTTTTGAGAATAGTTCACTCTTAATCAGGGCTCTGTATCGTTTTTTATTCCTGAAATATTTATTATATATGATATTATATTCCTTTGAACCCCTGACTTGCAGAATCCATTTATTTACTTTTTTTCTCAGTTCAGGTGAGCTTTTTCTTACAGCCCATGCTAACCGTTGGGGCAGACTAACAGCTGTTTTAACATCAAGATTTGTAAAATAGGTGGCATTGTTTTCAGCAATGTTCTGATCAGCAACAGTGTAATTGATAACTCCTTCTGAAACCATTTGAATGATTTCACTTGTTTCTTTGCTCCCCGGCACGTATTCAATCTTGATTTCATCACCTACTTCGTCAGAAAGATTCCTTATCCTTTGATGATAGGAGGAGTTTTTTCTGACATGTATAGTTTTGCCAATCAGATCAATAGGATTACGTATAAGTTTATTGTCAATTTCGTGCTGTTTTAATTGTTGCCAGTTCCCGGGTTTTCTTTGTACCAGAACCTGCTTGGTAAGTGTATAGTATTCAGTGAATGCTATATATTTTTTTCTTTGTTTGGTAACTGCTAAGGCATGAGCAATAATATCTCCTTTACCTGCAAATAAGTCAGAGGTTATTTGATCCAGATCTTCAGCAATAACGATATCAAGTTCAAGAACAAGATAATCAGCCAACTGATTCAGCAATTCATATTCAAAACCCATTGGCTGACCACGGTATAGAAAGTAGCTCGTTGGACTATAAGTTGTTATAGCAATCAGTTTTCCGCGTTTTTTAATTTCCGGCAGGTCAATTTTCGACTCACTCTTTTGTTGGATAAGCAGGTTATCTTTTGCAACATTGTCCTCAGTCTGTTTATTGTTTTTGCAGGCGGGAATCATAGTGATACCGGACAGAATAAGAATAGTGATAGTCCGGATAATAGTAATTCGTTTCATTTTACAAATCACTTCTAGTTTAGTTACAAGATAAGAACATAACTT
>JADFUQ010000549.1 GCA_015222065.1 Bacteroidota bacterium | reverse complement strand
CAAGGAACACCGATTAACGATTTGCGAAGTGTTTGAAAATCTGAAATCTAAAATCAGCGTTCCTTGTTCGATATTCAAATTAATTAAAACTTACCGACTTTATAGACAGATACTAATTAATCTCTTTTTACAGTTCTGATAATTTTTCCATCTTTATCTCTGAAATTTACCTGTAACGGCATTTCGCCAGGTAGTCGGTGGGTTGCACATGAAAAGCAAGGATCGTATGCCCTGAAAGCCATTTCAATCATATTCAATATCCCATCAGAAACATCAACTCCTTTTTTTATCAGTCCCTGTGCAGCTTTCTTCAACGACATACAGATAGCTGCATTATTGTTTGTAGTACCAACAATGATATTTGCTTTTTTTACTATTCCCTTATTGTCAGTCCAGTAATGGTGTGTAAGAGTACCTCTCTGTGCTTCAACAATACCAACACCTTCATCAGGTACATTTGTTAAAGGAGTTCTTAACTCCGACCCTGTAATATCAGGATCGGAAGCAAGTTCAACAAGTCTTTCAGAACTGTAAAGGAGTTCTATCAAACGGGCCCAGTGCATTGCCAGAGTAGCATGAACCGGCTTACCACCAAGGGTCTCATACATTTTATCATATTCAACCTGTGCAAGAGGGGTAGCCATTCCATCAGCAGCATTAAGTCTTGAAAGCGGTGTAGCATGGTAAACTCCCGAATCCTGACCATCAACAAATCCTTTCCAGCCAATTTTTTTCAGGTATGGAAACTTAAGGTAACTCCAGGTCTCGACTCTTTCTTCAACATAATCTCTATAATCATCAGGAGCATATTTACAATGCTCTTTACCTTCAGTATCAACAACCCTCACTTTTCCATCATAAAAATTGACTTTATTATTTTCATCAACCAGACCCATTGAGTGAAGAGTCAGGGAATAGGGACCATTCAAAATAAGGTCAACATAGTCCTTATTCTGAATAACTACATCATTAAACAGCTTAAGTGAAAATTTCGAGAATTCAACAAACCCCTCTCCTTTTTTTAATACATCATCCCGTTCTTCTTTAGTAAGACCTTTTCTAACCCCTCCTGGGATATTCATTACAACATGGGTTTGGTGACCTCCTAACAGAGCCTGTATCTCCTGGGCAATTCTCCTCTGCTTCAGAACCTCTGTACCGATCTCCGTTCCAACTTTTTCTATCACACCAAGAACATTTCGTTTAGCGGGATCCGCATCGGGGCCTACCACAAAGTCAGGTGCAGCAAGGGCATAAAAATGGGCAATATGGCTGTGTATAAAATGTGCCATAAAGAAAAGCTCCCTTAATTTCTTTGCTGTAGGAGGAGGCTCAACACCATAAACAGCATCGGCAGCTTTACCTGAACCCATATGATGACATCCCGGGCACACACCACAAATTTTAGTTACAATCTGTGATAATTCTTCCACCGGGCGTCCCTCACAAAACTTTTCAAACCCTCTAAGCTCGGGAACTTGAAAATAAACATTTTCAACATCGCCTGAATCTTTCAGGAATATTTCAATCTTCCCATGTCCTTCAAGACGTGTAATGGGATCTATTGTTATTCGTTTCATTAGTATAAAATAAAGTTAAACTATTGTTTTTCGTATAATTGAAGCCGGCAAGCTAAAACGATAGAAAGTACCGGCAGGATCTGCCACTTGATCAATAATTTTCTCAATCTCTTCAGGATCATCCGAATCAATCATAGTTGCAATAGCGGACATCATCTTTGCCCCCGGGTCAGGAGCAGTGGCAGGCGGTCCGTAACAACCTCTGCATGGCGCATTTCCTTCAATGCATCTCACACCGCATCCTCCACGTGTTGCCGGACCCATACAAATAACTCCCTGCTCCAGGAAGCATGTTTTCCCATCATCCTCAATCTCCCAGGGTCTTTTAAACTCTTTAATTACCTTTTCATCTGTCTTTTCTCTCTTACATTCATCGCACTGTGTTTTTTCCAGTGCCCCAACTACTGAGCCTTTTGGTGGTAGCTCCGCTCCGGTAACAATAGCCATGAACACCTCCACAAGTCTTTCTGTCTGAGGCGGGCATCCCGGCAGGTAATAATCAACATCAACAACCTGATCAAGCGTTTTCACATCATTATAGAACTCGGGCAGTGTCAAAGTCCCCTCAGGCATTTCAGTTTCAATTTGTGGCCTGGTTTTTTCCTCATTAACTGTTGATTCACTTGTTTGATAAACTCTATCAAAAATACCTTTTCTGTTAGAGAAATTTCCAAGACCGGGGATCCCTCCCATATGCGCACATGAGCCATACGCAACTAATATCTTAGTTTTTTTTCTGAGAAGTTTGGCAATATGTTCATTCTCACTGTTCCTGACTGCTCCGTTATAAAGAGTAACATCAATGTAGTCATCAGCCATTGCTTCCACATCTTTATATTTAAAATCCAGAGCAATGGGCCAGAACACCAGATCGGCAGCTGCTACCACATCGAATAATTTTTCGTGTACATCAAGAACTGATACACAGCATCCGCCACAGGCTGCTCCCCAATATACGGCCATTTTAATTTTTGGTTTTTGTGACATAACAATATTTCATCTGTTTATAATTGATTTTTAATTGTCAGATGTAGCTCGCATAACAAAAAATAATCATCCCTGTGTGTGTTAAAATGGTTTTGTTTTTGTCATGCTCGGTTCTTTTTAGTCAAATATTTCCATTTCCTCTTTAACCTTACATGGACCCAGATTCTTAATTGTTTCAGTCATTTCATCCGCCAGTTGAGCAAATTCTTTACCTTCGCTGGCACTTATCCATGCAAGTTTAAGCCGGTCGGGATTAAGCCCCATCTGGGCTATATACTTTTTCAGAAAATGATACCTCCTGAGGCATTTGTAATTTCCTTCGTGATAATGACAATCACCGGGGTGGCAACCGCAGATCAGTACTCCATCTGCCCCTTCCCTAAATGATTTCAGAACAAAAGTCGGATCCACCCTGCCCGAGCACATAACCCGAACAACACGTATGTTAGACGCGTATTTCATTCTGGATGTACCTGCAAGGTCAGCCCCTGTATATGAACACCAGTTACATAAAAATGATACGATTTTTGGTTTAAATTCCATAATTATACCTCCTGCATTTCCTTTGAAAATAGACCTTCAATTTGTGATAATATTTGTTCATCGGTAAAATGACGAGCTCTGATAGCTCCTGTAGGACAAGCCGAACCACATGTACCGCATCCCTTACATAAAATTTCATTCACGACGGAAACATTTTTCTCTTCATCAAAACTAATTGCAGTGTAAGGACAAACCTTAATACAGGTCTGGCAACCACAACAAACGTCTTCATTTACCATCGCGGTAGTAACCTCAACCTCAACCGTTCCCCGGGCTATTGATGCCAATATTCTGGCTGCTGCTGCTTTTGCCTGTGAAACTGAATCGGGAATATCTTTCGGACCCTGGCAAGTACCTGCTATATATACTCCGTCAGTGGTAGTAGCAACCGGATCCAGCTTCGGGTGTCTTTCAATATAGAATTCGTTTCCGCAAAGACTTATTCCAACAGCATGAGCAATTTCTTTAGCTTCTTCATGAGCCTCCATTGCCACCATCAGGACAACCATATCAGCCGGGACAATGATATCTTCGCCTGAAAGTTTTTCATAAAATTCAATACTCATTTCATATCCGGCACTACCTTCTGCTTTGTTTATCCTTGGTAAATCTCCCTGCTGATCATACATTAGAAACATAACATCTTTTCTTGAAGTAGATGCATAAAACTCTTCGCATCCTTTTCCAAAAGCACGCATATCAGCGTAAATCTGGAATAAGTTTGCATCAGGCATTGCTGACCGGAGTTGATTTGAAAATTTTAATGCGCTAAGGCAGCAAACCCTTGAACAATATTCATGATAATCTGCATTTCTGCTTCCAACACAATGGATGATGGCAATCTTTTTTGGCTCGTTTCCATCTTTTTTAACCACATTACCTTCCTTCAACATCTTTTCAAGCTCAAGAGAGGTTATTACATCAGGTAGTTTTTCATAATTATACGAACTGATCTTTCCAGGATCAAAGGGAGTTAAACCTGTTGCAACAATAACATTTCCAAACTTCACCTCATACTCTTTACCGCCAGATTTAATTGTTGATTCAAAATTACCGACATAACCGAATACCTCATCGATTGTTGTGTTCAGAAAAACTTCCACTTCAGGATGATTATTCACTTTGTATATCATAGGCTCAAGCACTTCAGCAGCACTGTTAAGCCCCGGGAATGTAAGGTCAATATCAGCCACATGGCCTCCAAGGTTTCCTGCTTTCTCAACCAGGTAAACTTTATTGCCGGCATCAGCCAGTTCCAGGGTTGCTGATAATCCGGTAACTCCTCCGCCAACTATCAGGGTTGCAGGATTAATATCCACTGACCTTTTATCAAGAGCTTCATTGAAACTCACTTTGTTCACCGCCCCTTTTATCAGATCCAGTGCCTTGATAGTAGCCTCTTCCCTATTGTCGTGTACCCAGGATACCTGTTCCCGGATATTTGCCATCTCGAACATATACTGGTTTAAACCGGCATTTTCAAGAGCTTTGCGGAAAGTTAGTTCATGAATTCGAGGTGAACAAGCTGATACAACGACCCTGTTCAACTTATGCTCTTTGATATCATTAACGATCATATCCTGACCGGGATCAGAGCACATATACTTATAGTCTTTTGCGATAACAACATTTGGGAGCTTGGCGATTTTTGCTGCAACTGCCTCAACATCAACCATTTTAGCTATGTTGGTACCACACCAGCAGACATATACGCCTATTCTTTTTTCTTCCATTGTTTGCT
>JADFUQ010000548.1 GCA_015222065.1 Bacteroidota bacterium | reverse complement strand
TTGATTATCAGCTTCCTGGTTCAGTTAATAGAATAATTTATATAGAGTATTTCTTATCCAAGCTCCTTTCGCATCAGTTCAAATCCGCTTCTTAATATTGATTGAACCTCTGTTTTTGAAGTACAAACATATTCACACAAAGCAAAATCCTCTTCCGCCACTTCATATATTCCAAGGTTCTCCATAAGATCAATATCCTCAACAAGAATAGCTTTAAGCAATTGCATCGGATAAATATCCATGGGTAATACCTTCTCATATTGTCCGGTTAAAACGAAAGCCCTTCTGCCACCCTGCAGATTTGTATGCAGTGTATATCTTTTATTTGGAGTAAGAAATGAAAAGAAAGTTCGTGAGGCACTGAATTTTTTCAAACCCGGTAAAGCCCAACCTAAAAACTCATAAAAATCACCCTCAGGTATTACTGTTACCTGTGAATCGTAGAAACCTATAAAACCTTCCTTGCTTATTTTACTGCCGGTAAGAACATTCCCGCTGATATAACGGTTATTCCCCTCCTTCACATTATCTTTAAGCAATGGTTGAACAGAAGCTCCCAGTTTAGTCCTGTAATACCTCGGTTTTACAACCTCTGAGCCTGTAAGTGCAATTAACCTGGTTGGGTTAAAAACACCTTTCTCAAATAGTTTTCCTATCACAACCACATCCTGAGGATTAATGGTCCATACTACTTCTCCTTTTTTTACAGGATCAATATGATTGATCTGCACACCAACATTACCGGCCGGGTGTGGACCCCTGAACTGATGTAATTCAACACCTTCAGTTTTGGAAAAAACATTAGCTGTTGGAAAAACAGCATTTACGCCGATATGTATCTTCCCTGATGTTAATTGTGACAATGCATCAATTCCTGTTTGAAATGAAGCTTCTTCTCCGTCAAGAATAAAATCCAGATCGGGTGCCAGTGGGACTGAATCAAAACCTGAAATAAAAATTGCCCTGGGATCATCATTAGGATTAGCAATAATATGAAAAGGTCGTTGCCTTATAAAAGGCCACACTCCACTCTTTATAAGATTATTAACAATCTCCTCCCTGTTCATGGTCTTAGGATCACCTTTCTGAAAAGTAATTGCTTCATTTTTCCGGTCTGACTCTATCACCACCTCAAGTATCCTTCTCCTTTCACCACGATTCACAGCCACAACTTTTCCGCTAACAGGCGAAGTGAATAATATATCCGGTTTGAACTTATCATAAAATAATGGAGATCCTGTTTTAACTTCAGATCCAATTTTTACAAATAATTTTGGTAATGGTAACAAACCTGGGAAATCGGGTGGTTTTACTGCATAAAACTCTGAAGGTTCAGCCTGAATAATGATCTTCTCAGGCTTCCCTTTAAGTTTTATATCCAGGCCCTTTTTAATTCTTATAACCTTGGGCATGTTATAATTTTGATTTTAAAAAATTTGACGTAAAAATAGACAATTTTTATTTTCCTGCAATTGGAATGGATGTAAATTAGTGAAAAAATAGTAATGTGATACAGTGTTGCAGTGATGCAATAAAAGAATACAAACCGCAGATTGCAAAGAAGACGCAAAGTTCGCATAAGAGTATTTAAATATATTGAAGATTTTTACATAATATTTGTTCTTTACTATTCTTTCTACTTTCTTATCTCTTCACTTTTGATTTTTGACTTTTATCTTTTATCTTTTGACTTTTGACTTTTATCTTTTATCTTTTGACTTTTATCTTTTATCTTTTATCTTTATTTAAAAAATGAACCGGAAATTATTGAATACCTGCCGAAATAATTTCACTCTCATAATAAGCCTGTTGATAATCTTCTTTTATCATGGAAAAGTTTCATGCCAGGATTCTTTGATCTACTTCGGACATGTTTTTAAAGATGGGATCAAAACGGTTCTGCTTCATAAAAAAGGATGGAACCTTTCCTACCCCATTCTGAACCTGAACAGTAACGAAAAGCTGGTGCTTGTTTTTGATGAACTGGGATCGCAAACAGGGAATTATCAATACACATTCGAACATTGTGACGCCAGATGGAATTCCTCGAATTTATCTCCTCCGGAATACCTGAACGGGTTCCCGGAGAACCAGATTGAAAAATATAACTATTCGTTCAATACTACTGTTGATTATGTAAACTACCGGATGGAATTTCCAAATAATAATATTCAATTTAGAATATCAGGTAATTATATTATTAAGGTGTACGAAGATTATGATCCTGAAAAAATTGTTCTTACAAAAAGGTTTAATGTTTCTGAGAACCTGGTTAATATAACCGCCAGGGCAAAACGTCCGTCAATAACAGCAATAAATAACGAGGGACAGGAAGTTACCTTTTCAATTAATCTGAATTCATATCATGTCAGGGACCCGTATCAGCAGATCAAAGCAGTTGTATGTCAAAACAACAAATGGGATTATGCCAGAACTGATCTGAAACCTTCAACTTACAATAGCAACATGCTTGTATTCAACGATCCAACTACAAATGTTTTCCCTGCCGGAAACGAATACAGATATTTTGACATTAAAAGTATCAGGTATAAATCTGAGTATATTGAACATATTGATTACATTGATAATCATTATAATATCGGATTGTATCCCGAAAAATCACGGGCTTTGAAAAACTACTTTTATATTCAGGATATAAACGGCAGGTATTATATTGATGTACAGGAAGGGCAAAACAAGCATACTGATGCAGATTACCTTTACCTGTTTTTTTCTTTGCAAATAGACTATCCCCCGGCCAAAGGCAGGATATTTATATACGGAGAACTTACTAATTGGGAATGCAACAACCTGAACAGGATGGTTTATAATAATGATTCAAGATCTTATGAATTAAGTCTTCTTCTAAAACAGGGATTTTATAATTATGAATATGTTTGTCTGCCAAAGGGAAAAACAATTCCTGACAACACCCTGATTGAGGGAAGCCATTATGAAACTGAAAATGATTATGTTATTTATATTTATCATAACGACCCGATGTTACGGTATGACAAGCTGATCGGGGTTGAAATAGTGAATACTTTGCACGAATAATGTTTATGATTCATTCTGAAAAACCTGATGTTCTTATCTAATCTGGATTATTGTCCGGTAAAGATCGTAAAATCAAAATTAGTTAGTCCGTTGTTATATGAAAGGCAAATTAGAACATAGCAAATTAATTACTTTATTAATAACGTAATTCTTTTTTTCTGCTTCCGCGGGCATAATCATGATAAAAATCCTATTTAATAATCCGTGAATTCCTGTAATTTGCAATGATTGTAAAAAACAGGTCTAAATCGAAATATTGAAAATCATTAAATAATAAAAACTATGTCACAAGAGATCTTTCAGGTACCGGTTGCTGAGAATGAGCCGGTAAATAGTTATGCTCCCGGGACACCGGAAAAAGCAGAATTAAAAAAAACTTTGGACGAACTTATGTCTAAAAAGGTTGAACTTCCTATGATCATTGATGGCAAGGAAGTTAAGTCAGGTAAGAAGGTTACTATTCATCCCCCACATGACCTCAATCACACTCTTGGCTACTATTACCAGGGTGACGAGAGTCATGTAAAGATGGCTATTGAAGCCGCGTTAAAAGCAAAAAAAGAGTGGATTGAAATGGACTGGAAGCATCGTGCTTCAATATTTCTCAGAATTGCCAATCTTCTTGCCGGTCCTTACCGTGCAAAAATCAATGCAGCAACCATGCTTGCCCAATCAAAGAATGCTTTCCAGGCAGAGATTGATTCTGCATGTGAGTTGATTGATTTTTTCAGGTTTAATGTTCAATACATGACTGAAATCTACAGTCAGCAACCCAAATCTACCCTAGGTATGTGGAACCGTCTGGAACAAAGGCCTCTGGAAGGGTTCATATTTGCCCTGACACCTTTCAATTTTACCTCTATAGCCGGCAACCTGCCAACAACCCCGGCAATCATGGGGAATACTGTTGTCTGGAAAGCCTCAAAAACACAGATATATTCAGCAGCGGTGTTAATGGAAATTTTCATGAAGGCAGGATTGCCCGACGGGGTTATCAACCTGATATTTGTATCCGGTCCTGCAGCAGCAAAAGAGATATTTACACATCCTGATTTTGCAGGGTTCCATTTTACCGGATCAACTAATGTATTCCAGAATATCTGGAAGCAGGTTGGAAGCAATATCGGAACCTACAAAACTTATCCAAGGATTGTTGGAGAAACCGGCGGGAAAAATTTTGTAATGGTTCACGAATCTGCTGACATAAAGGAAACTGCTACAGGTATTGTCCGTGGTTCATTCGAGTACCAGGGACAAAAATGTTCAGCTGTTTCAAGAACTTACATACCCTCAAGTATCTGGCCCGAACTAAGAAAGGAGATTGAAGAACAGGTAAACAGCATAAAAACGGGAACACCTCTTGATTTTACAAACTTCATGAACGCTGTAATTGATGAGCCTTCATTTGACAAGATAATGGAATATATAAACCATGCGCAGAATTCCGATGATGCTGAAGTTATTATGGGTGGGAAAGGAGATAAATCGGAAGGTTATTTTATTGAACCCACTGTTATTCTTGCAAAGGACCCCAAATATCTTACAATGCGGGAAGAAATATTCGGTCCGGTACTGACAATTTATGTTTACGATGCTGCCAAACTTGAGGAAACACTTGATCTGCTTGATGAGACTTCAGAATATGCTCTTACCGGTGGTGTTTTTGCAAAGGACAGAGCGGCAATTGAGCTTATTACCAAACGCCTGACCAATGCTGCAGGAAATTTCTATATCAATGACAAGCCTACAGGTGCTGTTATCGGGATGCAGCCATTCGGAGGAGCCAGAAAATCAGGCACAAACGATAAAGCAGGGTCAATAATCAATTTACTTCGCTGGGTTTCACCAAGAACTATCAAAGAAAATTTCCAGCCACCTGTTGATTACAGGTATCCTTTTATGGAAGAAAAGTAAGATAGAAGAGTGAAGAAGTCAAAGGGGTCAAATTCGAAAAGTCGAAGAGTTGAAGAAAAGAAAAACAAACCGCTGAGTTGCAGACGCAAAGAAATCTTTGCGCCTTAGCGTCTTTGCGGTGAAAAAACCGGATTCACCTGATATGTTGATAACTTGAAGGGGAAAGTTTATATTTTGGACTCTCCTCTTGTTTTATTATTAATAACTTTGGCTTGAAAACATGGCGTTTATGAAATCATTTGTACAAACACTTATCAAAATATTAAAGAAGAAATACCTACTGGCGTCGGCTCTTTTTATTACCTGGCTCTTCCTTTTTGACGGGAACAACCTGATTGACAGGATTTCAGCGCTTCGCACCCTTCACCAGCTGGAAAGAGATAAAAAATACTATACCGAAAAAATAATAAGTGATTTAAAGAAACTTGAAGAGTTAAAAACAAATAATGATAACCTGGAAAAATTTGCCAGGGAACAGTACCTTATGAAAAAAGAGAACGAAGATATATTCATTATTATTGATAAGAACAAAGAAGATTAAACCTTTTCCAGTTTTCTGTATACTTCCAGTAAACTCAATGCATCCGTCAAATCACTTCTGATAATTCCCATTTCAAACAATAAATTATTTGCAGCACTTATTACAGAAACTTTATCAAAATAATCCCTGTGAACATAATTTAAATACTTCACAATAAAGAAAGCATTAAACTTCTGATAAAACCTATTCATAAAAGATCCACAAGCAGCTACATTATTATTTATTTCTGATATTTTTTGTTGGAAATTGATGGAAAGCAAAAATTCTTCAAGTGGTTTATTTAATCCTGCAAGGAATTCACTAATTTCATTTGATCCGGTTTTGTAAAGCTTATCAGCTTTGCAAAATAACTTTTTTAAATCGATAAAAGCCTCCAGGCAATAGGTTTTCAGCTCCTCATTATTTTCAAGATATTTTTTCACAACATGACCTGTACCGAAAGGCACCCTGTCAGATGGTCTTGGAGAAGGGAAAACTGACGTTGAATTCAGCTCACGATATTTACCATGCGGTGTTATTTTATGGATAAAATAGAAGTCTTCCCCTCCTTTTCGCCTGTTCATCCCACCATATTTAACATACGCTCCGGCTCTGACGGCAAATGCTGAACCAACGGTATGATATGAAAAAGGGAAACCTGTCAGTTTTAGTGCCTGTTTATAATACCGAAGGTATAACTCATACCGGCAAACCGTTTCGTAAACTTTTTTATCAAAATCATTTCCCTCAAGAGGATGTTCAAAATATATTGAGCATCCTTCAGTTTCCGGAAATATTTTAAAATGGTTTTCAATCTCAACCAGGTAATTTTCAGCACAAAGACTATCCGCATCAAGAGAAACAATGACTCCTTTACTGTTATTCATCAGATTAAACCTGTAAACTGCTTTATCCATCCCTATCTTTCGTGCCAATCCGGCACCGAAATATTTTCCAGGCAGTCCGGTTTTCCTTAAAGGCCACAAACGTATCTTTTCCGAATCATTATTTTTCTTCCACCGTATTAAAGATTCATACACAGTGTCGTTCAGATTCAATATATCTTTATCCGCATCTGCAGAAGTATTCACAACCACCAGCACTTCAACAGCCGAAGCGGGTCTTATACATGAATAGAGAGAGTTTAATGTTTCAATTATCCCCGGATCATTATAACATGGGATAACAACAATCAGTTGCAGATCATCATGTGGGTTAGCCTCAACAGCAGGCAAGAAAGATCTTTGCTTTTGAAGATAGGGACCGGCAAATCCCATATTTTATTTTTTGTCTTTGGGTTGAGATTCCCGTTCTTTAGCATACTTTTCATTTATACCCTTAACTACATCATTGGTAATATCCTGTTTGTTAGAAGCATAAAGCAGCGGACCACCAAGAGAATTACTTATAATGAATTGATAATTATTATCTGCATTATATTCCTTAAGATAGTCAATGATATAATAAATAAGTTGTCGGTTCAACACCTGCTCCTCTTCAGCTAACTCAAGCGAGAGTTTATCTTTCAAACCAATAATATTTTGTTGCTCCTGGTAAAGTTCCTGCTCAATTTCCTGGGCACGAGAGCGTGTAACAAGTCCTTTTCTGACTTTATCCTGAAAATCAGTTGCTTCTTTCTCAAAATCTTTCGACCTGGAATTTAACTCTGCTTCAGAACTCTTTTGTTTCTCTACTAATTTATTCCTTACGTCAAAAAACATATCCATATTATTCATCAGTGTATCAATAGTAATATATGCTATTTCTCCATTTTCAGTGCTATCTTTTCCAACTAATTTTTCTTCTGTCTGTGCAGGACTTGATTTTCCCTTACCTGTAAAATGAAGAACAAACAATACACCAACTGCAATAACTAAAACAATATTTATAATAAGATTTACCCTTTTCATATATCACTTATTTGGTTAAACATTTCAATT
>JADFUQ010000547.1 GCA_015222065.1 Bacteroidota bacterium | reverse complement strand
GGGACGTGATCTTATATTTTATATCATCATATTTACAATGACACTGCCTTTTCAGATTACATTAATACCACAATATCTTTTGATGGTTGAGTTCGGCTGGACGGATACCTATCTGGCTCTCATTATCCCATATTTTATGAATACGCTGGGGATTATTCTTTTCCGTCAACACTTCAAGACTATTCCAAATGATTTGATCGATGCCGCCAGAATTGATGGTTGTGGAGAGATACATATTCTCTTCCGCATACTCTGGCCCAATTCTATTCCGGCTCTGGTCACGGTCGGAATTTTGACATTTATGGCAACATGGAATGAAGTATTATGGCCCTTAATTATTATTAGAAATGAAAATTTAATGACCATGCCCCAACTGGTAACGCTGTTTGCAATTGGTGGTCGCGCCGAAGCGCAATTGGGAACCAAACTTGCAGCGGCCACAATGCTGGCAATACCGGTTCTGATTGCCTATACATTTTTCCAAAGATATTTTGTACAAAGTATGGCTTCAACCGGCTTGAAGGAGTAGCGATTATGCCATTGGCGGAAAGAAAATCTATCAGTCTGATCCCGGATTTAAAACGTGTTTTATTTCAGTTTTTTGATTTGGATAAATTGGGAAAATCTAAAAATATTTTCGAACGGATTAAATCATTACCGGAGTCCACAGCCGCTGAATTGTTAGACAAGATTCTAATTGAATTTGATAATAGACATAGAGATTTAGAAGCCATACTGCAAAAACATTATTCAAAGGTGGCTGTAAGGAATTCGGAAGTAGAGACTTTATCTGAAAAAAAAAGATTGTTGTTAGGTGCATATTACAGTAAAGAATATTCACTCGAATCAGCGGCACTTATGAATCCCTCAATGGTTATGTATCCCACAGATGAGACTAATGAGGCGGAAAAATGTCCCTTTATCATGAGTTTACGAAGTGTGGGGGAAGGACATATTTCTTCTATAGCATTCAGAACAGGATATATTAATAGTAATGGTTCTATAAATCTCGATCCTGTCTCAAATTATACCAACGCTGGATTTAACAAACCGGTTAGTAAAAAAAATGGTGAAATAACCGAATTAACCTTTAAAGACATTAATTCGATCTCCGAGCGGGTTATTTTTCCCATGGCCAGGGATGAGCATAAGGGTATTGAAGATGCTCGTTTTGTCAAATTCGAGACAGGTACCTATTACGGGACATATACAGCATATGATGGTCACAAAATAGTTCTGAAACTTATTCGAACAAAAGATTTTGAAACTTTTTACATTCATAAACTCATGGATGGTTCAGCGAGTAATAAAGGAATGGCCTTATTTCCGAGGAAAGTTGATGGTAACTATGTAATGACATCCCGGCAGGACGGAGAGAATCTTTACATTATGTATTCAGATGATATTTTAAAATGGGATCGGGGATACAAAATCGCTGAGCCGAAAGAACCGTGGGAATTTGTTCAACTGGGCAATTGTGGCTCCCCCCTGGAAATAGATCAAGGGTGGATTCTGATTACGCATGG
>JADFUQ010000085.1 GCA_015222065.1 Bacteroidota bacterium | reverse complement strand
TGCAGAAGATAAAAGACAAAAAGTCGAAGATCCTGACAACCAGAGGTTCGTCAGGATAAAAAGCTTGCCACGTGAAATGCGACGCCTGCCCTGTGAAATTTGAGGCACGAAAATATTTCACCAGGGAAGGAGCATATTTCACTGTGGTTTAAAGTGAAACAGAGCATAAGAAATTCAGATTACTTTTTTATAGAAAATATAACCCGTTGTTCGGTTTAAATTACACTCAAATATTTCAGGCTTTTCTCAGTATTAATCTTTTAAACCTTAATCATCATGACAAACGATAAAGAAAAACAAACCAGAAAACCCCTGGTCTCCACATCAATTCATATATATTTTCTGGTTGCTCTCCGAATATTCATAGGCTGGCAATTTCTATATGAAGGGATTATTAAATTACTAGATCAAAACTGGACATCTGCGGGTTACTTAATCGAATCATCCTGGATCTTTTCAGGATTATTTCACTGGATAGCAGCTAATTCCGAAGTTTTACAAGTAGTTGATTTTGTAAATACCTGGGGATTAATTCTAATAGGTCTTGGATTATTTTTTGGTTTGTTTACACGTCTGGCCACAATTTCAGGGATATTACTGCTTGGTCTGTATTATATTGCTAATCCGCCTTTTATTGAATCCAGCACTAGAGTATTTCACGAAGGGCATTACCTGATTATTGATAAGAACTTTATTGAATTAACTGTTCTCTTTGTTCTGTTATTCTTCAGGACGGGTAAATTTATAGGATTGGATTATTTTATTTCGCGGTTATGGAAGGGAAAAATTAAATCTGAAATCATTGAAAAGAAAATTTCTACAGTTGATAAATCTTTTGTCAAACCATCTCTTTCTCCAACGCACAAACGTAGAGAATTACTAAAGCAACTGATAACTCTGCCTATGTTTGGATCATTCATCTATGCTTTTTACAAAAAACGTAAATGGGAAAGCTTTGAGGAAAAATACCTGACGGACTATGCAGAAGACAGACCGGATGCAACCTCAGGTAGCACCTTAAAAACTTTTATTTATTCGGACCTTAAGGATATGAAAGGCCATCTTCCTTATGGTAAAATCAAAAATATTAAAATAAGCCGGTTGTTCCTGGGTGGTAATTTAATAGGCGGCTGGGCTCATGCACGTGATTTGATCTATGCTTCAAAATTGGTAAAAGCCTATCACACTGACCGGAAAGTATTTGACACCTTTCAGCTTGCCGAAGCATGTGGGATAAACACGATCTTAACCAATCCCCAATTATGCAGGGTGATCAATGAATACTGGAGAAAAGAAGGTGGTAAAATTCAGTTTATATCCGACTGTGCTTATGGGAAGGATATTATTAAAGGAATTAAATTATCCATAGATGGCGGAGCTCATGCCTGTTATGTTCAGGGAGGAATAGCAGACCAGATGGTCAATGAAGGGAAGGTTGAAGAAATTGGCAAGGCACTTGACTTTATCAGACAAAATGGATTGCCTGCCGGTATAGGGGCCCATAAGCTTGAAACCATACAGGAATGTGTAAAGGCTGGTATCAAACCTGATTTTTGGGTAAAAACCCTGCACCACACCAACTATTGGTCAGCTAAACCAGAGGAAGAACATGATAATATCTGGTGTACCAATCCTGATGGGACTATTGCATTTATGAACGATTTAGAAGAACCCTGGATTGCATTCAAAATTCTTGCCGCGGGTGCTATCCATCCTAAAGAAGGTTTTCCATATGCTTTTAAGAATGGCGCTGATTTTATATGTGTTGGTATGTATGATTTTCAGATCGTTGATGATGTGAATATAGCACTGAATACATTGAATGGAGGTCTGGAAAGGAAACGACCATGGCAGGCATAATTCACGGACATGATTCTGTTTCCCGGCTGCCCTAAAGGAACCATTTGGCTTGTTAGGTAGTGGCGAAAACCGTACTCTTGTTAGTATCCACCAACGGCTAAACTACAGGTTGTGTCATGAAAGGTATTCAAATGACCCATGAAATTCATGTGACAAATGCCATCCAGCCATTTCAAACTGTAAAATTGAGGTAGAACCGGTTGGACATGGACCGTGGATGACCTACAAAAAAGTAACTGTCGCTCAAGGGGAAACATTCGAATATATTTTCCCTGATAATTTTCAGGCAAGGTGGATAAGGTTCATCTCAAATAAAGACTGTAAGGCAACAGCTTGGTTAGTATATGAGTAAAAAACTAAAAATTAACCCACTATTTTTTGTAGTGAGGTTTATTTTGTTTTAAAAAGTAGAGCTAAATAACCGGTTTTTTTCAATCGTTTGGATAATTATCTTTGTTGACAGACAAATTCACTGGAAATTCATTTTACTGATTATTTTAGGTCTTGGGCAATTCACCAAATAAAAACAGTGGCAAACTGAATAAACAATCGTTTGAATTGTTATTCAAAGAGAATTTTACAGCTCTTACCGGGTTCGCACGTAAGTATGTCAAAGATATAGACACCTCAAAGGAAATTACCCATGACGTTTTTATTAACCTGTGGGAGAAGAGGAACGAGATTGATTCTGAGAAACCATTACGGTCCTACCTGTTTACTTCTGTTAGAAACCGTTGCCTGAATTATATTCGTGATCATAAGAAATTTGATAAAACAGAAAATATAACCGGGAATCCGGGATACTCTCAACTTGCTGAAGATAGTGACCCTGTTCAGATTATGGAGCTGGAGGAGAGAATAAACCTGGTTATTGACTCTCTGCCTGATAAATGCCGCGAAATATTTATTATGAACCGTTTCAGGGATCTTAAATATGCCGAGATTGCAAAAAAACTTGATATATCAGTTAAGACAGTTGAGGGACAAATGTCACGGGCGCTAAAAACTTTAAGGGAAAAGCTGGCAACGTACCTGCCGGTATGGGTTGTTTGGGTGGTAAGTATCTTTAGTAGTATATGGAAAGGATAAGAGGTAGGATAATGGAATAATGGAATACTGGAATACTGGAATAATGGAAAGATGGAATAATGGAAAGATGGAATAATGGAAAGATGGAATAATGGAATAGAGGGGATAAGGGGAAAAGAGGAACAAATATTTAGTGGTTCTTTGTGCTTTAGCCTGCCCCGTAAGGAAGAATGACTGTACCGGGGTGCCTTTGTGGCTATATTTTTTCTGTATTACGAGTTCCAAATTTTGAATTTTAGTCACTTTAAATTTTAGTTATTATGATATTAAGTTTACAAATTTGGAAGATATTTTTATCTAAAAAACAACATTCCAACATTCCAATAACTATAGTTGGAGTAAGAATATGAGAATTTTAAGATTTTACAAAATATATTGCTTTTAGCAAAGGGTATCCCCCTCTTCTTGTGTGTTATGAATGAAAGATCATGAAAAAGAATAATGAACATACTGAACTAATGAACCTGCTGACACGTTACCTCGCGGGAGAATGTAGCAGGGATGAGTCAGATTGGGTTGATCAATGGATTAAAACAGGTCCTGAAAACGGAAAAATCTTCCGCGACCTGAAACATGTATGGGATGGTATGGACATGGTGGAGGATATCCGTTCTATTAACATTGATGAGGAGTGGGCTTCAATAGAAAAAAGAATAACAGAGAGTGATACTGAGATGAGTCCGTTGAAGGTGAAGTACCGTTCGGAAAGAATAAAAAGATTTTCTTTACTCAGGGTCGCTGCCGGCTTTGCAATCATTGCCCTGACTACTTTTGCAACTATCTATTTTACACGCAATTCAGGTTATGAAAAGGTAAGGACAGCAATGGAAACAAAAGAGGTTGAATTACGGGATGGTTCATTTGTTACACTGAATACTAACTCACTGTTAAAATACCCAAAAAAATTTGACAAAGAATCAAGGGAACTTTCTCTTAGAGGTGAAGCTTTCTTTAATGTAGTGCCTGATAAAACCAGACCTTTTATTGTAAATGCCGGAGACATTGAAGTTAAAGTGCTGGGGACCTCTTTTAATATTAATGCGTATAAGGATAATGAGGCAATTGAGGTATTGGTATCAACGGGCAGGGTTGCTATGAGTTCTGTTAAACAACAGGATAAAAGGATAGTGCTTGATCCGGGGAATATGGGGACTTTCTTAAAATCAGAGAGTTCGTTTATTATGGAAAAGGAGGCTGATAAAAATTACCTCTCATGGAAGACACTTGAAATGGAATTCAATAACGATAAGTTGTCAGATGTTATCAAAATCCTTGAGAAAGTTTTTCACACAAATATTATTCTGAAAGACCCGGGTTTGGAGAATTGCCGGATAACGGTATCCTTTGATAATCAGTCTTTAGAGGCAGTAATAAATGTTCTGGAGGCAACACTTGACCTGGAGTTTACCCGCAAGGATGATACTATTGAAATAACAGGGCCGGGTTGTGAACCTAATTAGTGTCTGTCCATAAAGTCGATAAATTTTAGTTAAACTGAATATCGAACAAGGATTAACGATTTTAGATTTAAGATTTTCAACCACTTCGCAAATCGTTAATCGGTGTTCCTTGTTCTTAAATCAATTTTTACTTACTTTATAGACGGACTCTAATTAATTGATAAAACTCTGCATAAACTATAAGATTTTCGCAGATTTGTTCTTATAAAATTTGAATGATGTTCATTGTATATTTTGTTTCTTTGGATTAAAAGCAAATAGAGTAAATTTGTAATCTTCGATTCCCGGGATGAAATGATAAATTTTAAAGTCAATTTTATAAGGCTCATATTGATTCTTTTACCAGGTATTTTGCTGCCAAAAAATCTGCATGCCCAGGAATTGGATCTTAAACAAAAGATAACTATTGAGTTTTCAGAAATTCCATTTTACAAAGTATTAGATAGTATTGCCGAACAGAGCAATATTAGTTTCTCCTATAATCCTAAAAAGATTCCCACTCATTCTTTAGTATCTGTTAAAGCTATAGAAAAGCCGGTTAGTGAAATCCTTGATGATCTGCTTAAGGAAATGAGGATCAGGTATTTTGTTGTGGAGGAACAAATTGTTCTGAAGATGCTGGAACAAATGAAAGATGAAAAAAAGGTGCGAGAGAGTTTTACTTTAAATGGCTATATACGTGATGTAACTAGCGGAGAGATATTGGTTGGCGCTACTGTTGTATCGGTTGATCCGGTTCAGGGAACAATATCCAATGGCTATGGATTTTATTCTATTACACTGCCTGAGGGGCTTTATTCCATACGGTTTTCTTTCCTGGGATACAGTTGTATTGAGAAAGAGATTAAACTTTTCGGTGATAAAATTCTGGATATTGAATTGGAAGAAGACACTTCAATGCTGGATGAGGTGGTAATCCGGGCGGATGAGAATCTTCCGGAGATACAGAAAAGCCAAATGGGTAAAGTAAATATCCACCCACATGATGTACAGGATATGCCGGCACTGATGGGAGAGGTGGATGTTCTGAAATCGTTACAGTCTGTTCCCGGGATAAACTTTTTTAGCGATGGGTCAACACTATTTTATGTAAGGGGTGGTAACAAAGACCAAAACCTGATCTTACTTGATGAGGCACCGGTTTATAACCCTGCCCACCTCCTCGGTTTCTTCTCGGTATTTATACCTGATGCGGTAAAAGATATTAAAGTTTACAAAGGAAATTTGCCTTCTCAGCATGGTGGCAGGTTGTCGTCACTGATAGATATTAAGACCAAAGATGGAAATATGAGGCATTTCGGAGTCAGCGGAAATATGGGTTTAATTGCATCACGCTTATCAGTGGAAGGTCCGATTATAAAAGATAAAAGTTCATTTTTTGTTTCAGGGCGTCGATCATATCTCAAATTGTATCTTATCAATGATAATCCCGACCTGAATGATCTCTATTTCTCCGATCTGTACGGTAAAATGAATTTCAGGATTAACAGGAATAACAGGCTGTTTTTTTCCGGTTACTATGGAAAGGATTATTTCAGGACCAGTAGTTCTGATCAGAATTCATCCGGTATTAACTGGGGCAATTTGGTAGGTGCTATACGCTGGAACCATCTTTTTAACGACAGGCTTTTCTCCAATACTACTTTATATGCCAGTAAATATGATTATTTCCTGGTTACTTCCTACGAAAAGAAGTATCAGTGGAATTCTCATATTGCAAATATTGGTTTTAAGAGTGATTTCACATGGTATATCCGGCCGGAAAGTACCCTTAGGTTCGGTATTAAATTTGGAGGTAATAATTATAATCCTGGTAATTTTGAAATGGGCGATATTCCTGAAGGAACATATTTCCCACTTGTTCCACGCAAAAACAGTCAGGATTTTGCCCTGTATGTCAGTCATGAGCACCAGTTAAGCGACAGGATATCCCTTCAATATGGTTTCAGGTTAACAACCTGGGAAAATATTGGTGAGTCTGTCGAATACACGTTTGACCAGGATCATAATCCGATAGATACTACCAGGTATGAAGCTGGCGAATCATATCATTCATATACAAATTTTGAACCACGGTTGGGGTTGTTGTATCAAATTGGAGAAAATTCATCTCTCAAGGCAAGTTATACCAGGACATCCCAGTATATTCATATGATAACAAATTCAGTTAGTCCATTCACCGCACTGGAAGTCTGGTTGCCCAGTGGACCAAATATTAAACCGCAACTGGCTGATCAGCTCTCAATTGGCTGGTCAAAGAACTGGCCTATGAAAGGCTGGCATTTTCAAACTGAAGCATATTACAGGGTTATGAATAACCAAATTGATTATAACCCTCATGCTAAAATGTTACTTAATCCTTTATTTGAATCTGAACTCAGGTTTGGAGAAGCCCGTGCTTATGGGATAGAATATTTTTTGAAAAAAACATCCGGACGATTAAGCGGATGGGTAGGCTATTCGCTATCAAAAACAAAAAAGCAGATCAGTGATCTTTATGATAACCAGACATTTCCTGCATTCAATGATCGCCCACATAAACTGTCGTTGTACTTGAATTATGAACTTAGCAAGAGGACCCGCTTTTCCGCTAACTGGATCTTGTCATCAGGCGCGGCAATTACCACCCCAACTGCCTTTTATGAATACAATGGCTATACAGTACCGATTTATGGTGATAAGAATAATGACCGTTTACCTCCGTATCACCGGCTTGATCTGTCATTTGATATCCGTCTGAATAAAATTGAATCTCGATTTGAGCATAATCTGAACTTATCTGTTCTGAATATTTATGGAAGGGAAAATCCATTTAGTATGAACTTTAACAAAATATTAACTGACGAAGGGGAATTTATTATACCTGGTAATTTTGAAAAGGATTTCGAACTGGTTTCATCACAAATTTATTTGTACAAAGTTATCCCTTCAATAAACTATAAATTCAGGTTTTGATGAATTGGAGATATGGAATATATCTGATTTTATTTTTTCTTATTCTCTCATGTGAGGAGGAGAAGGAATGGTACCTGCATACAAAAAATCTACCGGTGATAGTTGTTGATGGGATACTGACCAACGAAAAGAAAGCACATGAAATTAGATTGACACGTCCTGTAACGGAAATGAATCAAACTCCTAAGCCGGTTTCCAGTGCTCTCGTTGCTGTGTTTGACGGATCAAAGGTATATATACTGCATGAAGATCCTGTTAATCCGGGATTATACAAAACAATTCCTGAATTCAGAGCTCTTTACGGAAAACAATACATGTTATACATAAAATTTCAGGATCAAGAATATACTGCAAATGCATCTATGAAGCCGGTGACGCCTCTTAAACCTATAAATATTTCTTATGTAGGAGAACTGTTCAAAATTGAGCTTCAGGATAGTGATGAACCATCGATGATTGAAGTTTACCTTGATTGGTCGCACCTGCCCGGCTATAAAAACAAATCGGCAGATGAAACTCACGCTAAACTTGTATTTTACTCCTTGAATTCTATTGATGTAAATGAAATGTTCAAACCGGGAAAAGAGACTATTTTATTCCCTGGGGGTACCAAAATATTACGAAAAAAATATTCATTATCAGACGATCATCAGAAGTTCTTAAGAACCATGCTTTCCGAAACAGAGTGGAAAGGGGGAGTTTTTGATGTATTGCCTGGCAATGTATATACGAACCTGAGCGAAGGAGC
>JADFUQ010000084.1 GCA_015222065.1 Bacteroidota bacterium | reverse complement strand
CACTTCGTTCAGTTGAATTTTGCCTGCCCCGTAGGGAAGTATGACCGTACGGGGGTGCTTGTCATTTGTGATTTTTACTATTTACTTAAACTTTTTGCCTTTATAGACGGACTTTAGTTAATATTCAGTGATTTAATAATTGCTTCAATCTTCATTTCAAGTTTCTGCTCAATAGTTTCAAAGTCACTCTTATTGTCCAGTTTATCACGTACCCCGAAATAAAACTTAATTTTTGGCTCAGTACCAGACGGACGGATTGAAATTTTTGAGCCATCTTTAAGAATATACTGCAGGACATCTGATTGAGGCAGGTTAATAGATGATTCCTCCTTTGTCACAATATTTTTCTTAATGCTTTTCTGATAGTCATAAATCTCAATTACCTGTGAATTATTTATATAGGAGGGAGGATTGTTACGAAACTTTTTCATCATATTCTGAATTTCTTCTGCTCCCGCCTTCCCTTTCTTTACAATATTATGAAGCCGTTCTTTAAAAAACCCGAATTCAAGATAAATATCAATAAGCAGATCGTTTAGTGTTTTTCCCTGGTCTTTAGCCCATGCAGCGGTTTCAGCCAGCAATGCGCATGAAATTACTGCATCCTTATCCCTGACAAATTCACCGGCAAGGAAACCATAGCTTTCTTCTCCACCTCCGATAAATACTTTCTTGTTTTCATTCTTCCTGATGATATCTGCAATATATTTAAATCCGGTAAGCACATTAAAATACTCTACATTATATTTTTCGGCAATACAGCCTGGAAGATCAGATGTAACAATGGTTTTAACAATATATTCCTTGCCATGAAGTTTGCCCTTTTCTGCCCATTTGTTAAGCAGGTAATAGATAAGGAGTGTGCCTGTTTGATTACCGTTAAGTAATTTAAACCTGTTATTCTTATCTTTTATTGCAGCTCCCATCCGGTCGCCATCAGGGTCGGTTGCCATAACAAGGTCGGCATCTGTTTCCCTGGCTTTCTTAAGAGACATTTCCATAGCAGCCGTTTCTTCTGGATTAGGTGATTTAACAGTTGGGAAATTCCCATCAGTTACATCCTGTTCAGGAACATTAAAAATATTCCTGAAACCAAATTCTCTCAATGCCATGGGCACAAGTTTAACACCCGTACCATGGATTGGCGTATAAACTATTTTTAAATCATTATTCCGTTCAATAACCTCAGGTGACAAAGACAGGCTTTTTATTCTTTCAAGGTATATATTATCAATTTTTTCCCCGATGATTTCAATATCCTCTTGTTTCCCATCGAACAATACTTCATTAATCGAGGAAATACTCTTTACTTCATTAATAATATTCTTATCATGAGGCAGGATAATCTGTCCACCATCTTCCCAATATACCTTGTAACCGTTATATTCTTTAGGATTATGGGAAGCTGTGATAACTACACCGCTCTGACATTTAAAATGTCTGATAGCGAATGATAATTCAGGAGTGGGTCTAAGGGTATCGAACAAGAAAACCTTAAAACCATTTGCAGTAAATACATTTGAAGTTGTTTCAGCAAACAGACGGCTGTTGTTTCTGTTATCGTGTGCAATAGCTACCTTAATTTTCTCTTTATTGGCAAACACTTTCTTAATGTAGTTACTTAATCCCTGGGTTGCCATTCCAACAGTATAAATGTTCATCCTGTTTGTTCCGGCTCCCATGATACCTCTGAGTCCGCCTGTGCCAAATTCAAGGTCTTTATAAAATGATTCAATTAGCTCAGATTCATTATTATCCAGCATTTCTTTCACGCTGGCTTTGGTTTCGGAATCATAATTATTCTCAAGCCATTTTATAGCTTTTTCTCTAACATTGTTAAGCATTTGAGTATCTTTCATAACAATTGGAATTTATTTATGTTTTTAGTTTTTTGAATTTTTCCAAAGAATTCTGGGTGCTTGGTGCTTGGTGCTTGGTGCTTGGTGCTGGGTGTTCTCGTGTTCTTAATCTCAAACGGGACTTTAAAAATCAAACTTTCTTCACTTCGTTAATGGTTATTTGTTAATTTGTTAATTCGTTAGATGCTACGTTGCTTCACTCATTTCTCATTATTTGCCGCTTTTCGTCGCCCAGTCGCCCAGTCGTTTCTTCACTCTTCCCATCATTCCATTCTTCCACTATTCCAATCTTCTATTCTTCCCATTCTTCCACTATTCCATTTTTCCAACATTCCATTATTCCCTGTTCATTTTCTTGATGCATTTATCAAGACTTTCTTCCCAGTGGGGAATCTCAATTTTGAAAGTACTACGGATCTTACTTTTGTTAAGAACACTATAAAAAGGACGACTGGCTGGTAAAATATAATCTTTGGTTTCTATAGGGAGTACTTTACATGGAAGTTCTGCAAACTTCATTATGGATACTGCAAAATCATACCAACTGCATACACCCTCGTTTGTGAAGTTATATATCCCGGGGTTAAAATCTTTATTGTTTTTATTTGCATGGTCAATGATGTTAATTATCGCTTTAGCCAGATCATGAGCATAGGTGGGTGACCCAATCTGATCGAAGATAACACTTACTGATTCTCTTTCAACGCCAAGTCGTAACATGGTTTTCACAAAGTTCTTCCCATGGGATGAGTAAAGCCAGGCTGTTCTGATAATCAAAGCATTATCGTATTTCAGAGCTTCTTCCTCTCCTTTTAGTTTGGATATTCCGTAGATTGAGTTAGCGCTTGGAGTATCGGTTTCCTTGTATGGTTGAAAAGTTTTACCATTGAAAACATAATCGGTGGAAACATGAATGAATTTTGCACCGTTTTCTTTACAGGTTTTTGTTAATAGTCCAACAGCTTTTGTGTTTATTAATTCAGCTATTTCTTTTTCTTCTTCAGCTTTATCAACAGCAGTGTATGCAGCACAATTGATCAGTAGGTCGATAGGATTCTTCTTAACAAAGTTTTTCAATGCTTTTTTATCAGTGATATCCAGGGTATCGACATCGGTCCAGATAAAATGGTAAGGCAGACCCTGATCTGCTAACTCGTGAAGTTCATTTCCAAGTTGCCCGTACGACCCGGTTACCAGAATATTTTTTATCATAAGTAAAAGTGTTTAGTTATTTAGCTCAAACTCCTTGGAAAGACGAAGTTCGAATGATGAAGTTAAGAAAAACTTTAACTTCATACTCTTCACACTGCATCACTGCATCACTGCATCACAATTCTTCCCTCTTCGACTTTCGACCTTTGACTTTCGACTTTTTCTTCTTCAAACCTCAAACTTCAAATTACAGTCCTTTTATTTGCTAATAAAATTCATTTCAGCATCTTTTAAAAAGGGATTACATTTATCCTTGGCAGAAATGATCGCCTTTTCAGGTTCAATTTCCCAGTCGATACATAATTCCGGGTCATTATACATTATTCCTCTTTCTGATTCAGGATGATAAAGTTTATCACATTTATAAAAGACAACAGCTATTTTGCTCAAAACAGAAAACCCATGGGCGAAGCCGGACGGGACCAGCATCTGTTCCTTATTTTCAGCACTAAGTTTGTGACTGTACCATTTTCCGAATGTAGGGGATTTTTTTCGAATATCCACTCCAACATCCAGTATCTCACCTTCCAGTACCCTTACCAGTTTTGTCTGTGAATACGGAGCCAATTGGTAATGTAGTCCGCGTATTACTCCAAAAGAAGATTTTGACTGGTTATCCTGTACAAATTGTATTAGTATGTCATGGTCTGCCAGGTTTTTCTCATTATAGCTTTCAAAAAAATATCCCCTTTCATCTTCAAATACTTTGGGTTTGAGAATCAACAGATCAGGTATTTCGGTTTTGAGTATTTCCATAATAAGGTTTCTTAAAAAATCTTTGTTTTCTCATCAGCCAGTCTTATCAGGTATTGCCCATACTGATTCTTTTTAAGAGGTTTTGCCAATTCAGTTAATTGTTTTCTGTCAATATAACCTCTTATAAATGCAATTTCTTCAATACAAGAGACTTTCAGTCCTTGTCTTTCTTCGAGAGTAGCAATATAATTAGAAGCTTGCAAGAGGCTTTTATGGGTTCCCGTATCTAGCCATGCATTTCCGCGGCCCAGCAATTTTACCTGTAACCTGTCTTCTTCAAGATAAAGTTTGTTCAGATCGGTAATTTCCAGTTCACCTCTGGCTGATGGTTTCAGATTTTTAGCTTTTTCAACAACATCATTACTATAGAAATAAAGACCGGTAACAGCATAGTTTGATTTTGGCTGTTTCGGTTTTTCTTCAATGCTAAGGACTTTTCCTGTTTCATCAAAATCAACTACACCATAACGTTCAGGATCGGTGACGTAATATCCAAATATTACTGCACCATCTTTCAGTTTTGAGGTTTCGAGTAACTCTTTTCCGAATCCATGACCGTAGAAGATATTATCGCCAAGTACAAGACATGCGGTCTCATCACCAATAAATTTCTCACCAATAATAAAGGCTTGTGCCAATCCATCAGGTGAGGGTTGTACTTCGTATGATATCTCCAATCCCAACTGATTACCATCACCAAATAGTTTCCGGTAAAGATGAATATCATCAGGAGTGGAAATGATAAGTATTTCCCTGATACCTGCCAGCATCAATACCGATAATGGATAATAGATCATCGGTTTATCATATACCGGGATTATCTGTTTCGAGATACTTTGTGTAATGGGATAAAGCCTGGTGCCGGATCCTCCGGCAAGAATAAGTCCTTTCATACTGATAGCTTGTTTTATTTTATTTATTAGAACTAAATAGAGACCGTCTATAAAGTCAAAAGTTAAAGTAAATAGAAAAAATTACAAATGACAAGCACCAAAATACAAATAAATTTCAAATTCTAATGACTCAAAAATCAAACAAAATCTTGTATATGTGCTGTTTGGATTTTGTTTTTTCGAACATTGGATATTATTTGTTATTTGTTTTTTGAGATTTGTTATTTATTCATTGGTGCTTTATTTCAAGAATGCCTGACTTTATGGACAGACACTCATTAATGAATATTTTAACAGGGAAACCCGGAAAACAGGGTGATTTTACAAAAAGAGGGTTTTCTTAAAATACTCTATTGTTTTTACAAGTCCTTCTTCAAGTTTAATTTTAGGTTCCCATTTTAGTACTTCTTTAGCTTTTGATATATTGGGCCTTCTTTGTGTCGGATCGTCTGTAGGCAAAGGTTCGAAGGTGATTTTTGATTTTGAACCGGTAATATTAATAACTTTTTCGGCAAGCTCTTTAATTGAGAATTCATCTGGGTTGCCAATATTTATAGGTCCTGAAATGGAATCCGGGGTTTCCATCAGTTTGATCATCCCATTTACCAGGTCATCAACGTATTGAAAACTTCTGGTTTGTGAACCATCACCATAAATGGTAATATCTTTTCCGTTTAGTGCCTGAACAATGAAGTTAGAAACCACTCTTCCGTCGTTGGGGTGCATTCTCGGACCGTATGTATTGAAGATCCTGGCGATTTTTATCCTGACATTGTTTTGTTCATGATAGTTAACAAACAGGGATTCAGCACATCTTTTCCCTTCATCATAGCATGACCTGGGTCCAATGGGATTTACATTGCCCCAATATGTTTCAGGTTGCGGGTGTATTTTGGGATCACCATAAACCTCACTTGTGGAAGCCTGTAAAATCTTGGCTTTAATACGTTTTGCCAGTCCCAGGATATTTATTGCACCCATCACGGATGTTTTTATGGTTTTAATAGCATTATATTGATAATGAATGGGTGAAGCGGGACACGCCATATTGTATATTTCATCTACCTCGATGAAAAATGGCATGGTGACATCATGCCGGATAAGTTCAAAATACGGATTATCCAGAAGGTGAACAATATTTGACTTTGCTCCGGTGAAGTAGTTATCCACAGATATTACTTCGTTTCCTTCATTAAGTAACCGTTCGCAAAGATAGGAGCCGATAAAACCGGCTCCTCCTGTTATAAGTATTCGTTTCATATAGCAATAAAATTATAATTGCTTACCTCTTCCGATAGCGTAATACACAAAGCCGTTCTCTTCCATTTCTTCCATATCGTAAATATTTCGTCCGTCAAAAATAACCTTTTTCTTCAGAAGCTTTTCTATTACCCTGAAGTTTGGCATACGGAATTCCGACCATTCGGTAATCAGTACCAAAGCATCGGTGTCAATAAGCGCTTCATATTGATCGGTGGCATATTCTATTTTATCACCAAGTATTCGTTTTGTTTCGTCCATTGCTGCCGGATCATAAGCTTTTACGCTGGCGCCTTCATTAAGCAGTTTGTCAATAATAACCAATGAAGATGCTTCGCGCATATCGTCAGTTTGAGGTTTGAATGACAATCCCCAAATGGCAATGGTTTTACCTTTGATATTTCCATTGAAGTGCTTCATTATTTTATTAAAGATCACTTCTTTCTGGCTATAGTTAACATCCTCAACAGCCTGTAGAATTCTGAGAGGGTATTTATTGTTAGCAGCAGTGCGGATAAGGGCCCGTACATCTTTTGGGAAACATGATCCGCCGTAGCCGGCTCCGGGATAAATGAATTTTTTCCCGATTCGTGTGTCACTTCCAATTCCTTTCCTGACCATATTTACATCAGCTCCCAGTATCTCGCAAAGATTAGCTATATCGTTCATAAAGCTGATTTTTGTTGCCAGCATGGAGTTTGCAGTGTATTTTGTTAGTTCGGAAGATGGAATATTCATAAAATATATCGGATGGTTATTCAGTACAAATGGTTTGTAAAGGCGTTCCATAGTTTTTCTTGCCTTTTCAGAATCAATACCAATAACAATCCGGTCTGGTCTAAGGAAGTCCTGAATAGCAGCACCTTCTTTTAGAAATTCAGGATTCGATGCCATGTCAAATTCAACATCTGCACCCCGTTTAGTAATTTCTTCCCTGACAACTTTTCTAACTTTTTCTGCTGTGCCAACAGGTACTGTGCTTTTTGTAACAATAACCATGTAATGATCAATAAGTTGTCCTACCTTTCTGCCAACAGCAAGTACATGTTTCAGGTCGGCACTGCCATCTTCGTCAGGAGGTGTGCCGACTGCAATAAATATGGCATCAGCATCCTCAAGACTTTCTTTTATTTTGGTGGTGAATAAGAGCCTGCCTTTTTCAACATTTCTCTTAATCATTGGTTCAAGTCCGGGTTCATAGATAGGGACCTTTCCCTTTTTTAATCCTTCTACCTTTTCTTTATCGATGTCAACACAGGTTACACTAAGCCCTGTTTCTGAAAAACATGTACCGGTTACAAGACCAACATATCCGGTGCCTACAATTGAAACTTTCATGATATTTTATATTGATGGAAAACAAAAGTAGAAAAATAAAACGTGAAAAATATATTGAATAATATAATAGCCGGTAGAAGCTTAATTGGAAATAGCATTCTAATATATGAAGATTTGCAGGATTTTAATGCATCCTTTCCGCTTTTTGCCAGGATATTTCTCAATTTTCAAGCTTTTTAGTCGTGTCGGTAGTAATTGCCTGATAATTATAAATATTTTTAAAGAATGGTCAGTATTGTTTCAAAAAAAAATTGTAATTTTGCACCTCAATTTTATTATTATATAATGTCTAACTTATTAAAAACTAATTATTTTACACATGGATAACAGTACGGAAAAAGAAAAGAATGTAATGGTAGATAATCCGGAACCGGATGAAAACCAAATAAGTGAAGAAAAACCTGCCAGGCAAATAGAAAAAGCAGAGCTGAAAAAAACAGAAAAAGAAGAGGTTAATATAACCGAAGAAACAACAGCTAAGAAAAAGGATGAAAAAGTTGTTGAAGATAATAAAGAAGTAAAGGAAAAAATTCCTGCTAAAAAAACTAAAAAAGCTGATTTTACTGAAGAAAAGGTTGAACCTGAACCTGATAAGATAGTTACTGAAAAGATTGAACCTGAACCCGAACCTGATAAGATAGTTACTGAAAAGGTTGAACCTGAACCTGAATCTGATAAGATAGTTACAGAAAAGGATGAACCTGAGACTGATAAAAAAGTTGCTGAAAAGGATGAACCTGAGATTGATATAAAAGCCACTGAAAAGGATGAACCAATAATCAATAAAGAAACCCCTATAGAAAAAGATATCGAAAAAAAGCCGGTTTCAGAGCAGAAATCAAAAGAATCAGGGACTGAAGAAAATACTCCACTTGATGATTTTGATTGGGAAAGTCTTATGGTGAAAGAGGATGATTATACACCAAAAGTTAGAGCAGAATATGAGAACCTTTATGACGAAACCCTTTCATCTATTGCTGAAAATGAAGTTGTTGACGGTACTGTGATCTCAATGACAAAAAGAGAAGTAGTTATCAATATTGGTTATAAGTCTGAGGGAGTAGTTAGTTTAAATGAGTTCAGATATAACCAGGAACTTAAAATAGGGGATATCGTTGAAGTATATGTTGAGAGTAAAGAAGACAAAAACGGTCAGCTTATTCTTTCACACAAAAAAGCAAGAGCATTAAAATCGTGGGACAGGGTAAACGAAGCGTATGCTAAAGATGAAATTATCAAGGGTTATATTAAATGTCGTACAAAAGGAGGTATGATCGTTGATGTTTTTGGAATCGAATCATTCCTTCCGGGTTCCCAGATTGATGTTAAGCCAATTCGCGATTACGATATGTATGTTGAGAAAACTATGGAGTTTAAGGTTGTAAAAATAAACCATGAATACAAGAATGTTGTCGTTTCGCACAAAGCTTTGATTGAGGAAGAGTTGGAACAGCAAAAGAAAGAAATTATTGCGAAGCTCGAAAAAGGACAGGTTCTCGAAGGAACTGTCAAGAATATTACATCATATGGGGTATTTATTGATCTGGGTGGTGTGGACGGATTGGTTCATATTACAGATCTTTCGTGGGGACGTGTAAATCATCCTGATGAGATTGTGGAACTTGACAAGAAACTGAATGTTGTGATCCTTGATTTTGATGATAATAAGAAACGAATTGCACTTGGAATTAAACAGCTTACACCTCATCCATGGGAATCACTTGACAAAGATCTCAAGGTTGGTGACAAGGTTAAGGGGAAAGTTGTTGTAATGGCTGATTATGGAGCTTTCATTGAGATTGCTCCCGGTGTTGAAGGACTGATTCATGTTTCTGAAATGTCATGGTCACAACACTTAAGAAGCGCTCAGGAGTTTCTTAAGATAGGTGATGAAGTTGAAGCAGTTATACTTACAATGGACAGGGAAGATCGAAAAATGTCTCTTGGGATGAAGCAACTCAAACCCGATCCATGGGAAAAAATTGAAAAGAAATATCCTGTTGGTTCTAACCATAAAGCCAAAGTGAGGAATTTTACAAATTTTGGAATTTTTGTTGAGATTGAGGAAGGTGTTGACGGATTGATTCATATTTCAGATCTTTCATGGACAAAGAAAATTAAGCATCCTGCAGAATTTACCTCAATAGGAGCTGATATAGAGGTAGTAGTGCTTGAAATCGATGTAGAAAACAGAAGATTGAGCCTTGGACATAAGCAGCTGGAAGAAAATCCATGGGAAGTGTTTGAATCGGTATTTACTGTCAATTCAATTCATGAAGGAACTATTGTTGAGGTATTCGATAAAGGTGCTATTGTCACTCTGCCATATGGTATTGAAGGTTTTGTTACTCCAAAACATCTTGTTAAGGAAGACGGATTGCAAGGTAAAGTTGATGAAAAACTGGAATTTAAAGTATTGGAATTTAACAAAGGTGCTAAGCGGATAATTTTATCTCATAGCCGTGTTTTTGAAGATAAAGACAAACCGGCTAAGAAAACCACCGGGAAATCCGGTTCTTCTGCAGCACGTAAATCGTCAAAAAGAACAAAAAGTAATTTGGAAAAAACAACTCTTGGAGATATTACTGATCTGGCAGCTTTAAAATCAGAAATGGAAGAAAAAGAGGAAAAAGTTTCTAGGAAAAAGAAAAAATAGTTATATTTAGGTTTTAAACCTTAATTTATCATGGATTTTAAAATTGAAAAAAGGGATATTTATACCTTAATTCAGGTTCTGGATGAGAAACTGGATACGCATATTGCCCCGAATCTTAAATCGGAACTTGTTCTGATTTCCGGTAACGGAGAGAAAAATATAATTCTCGACCTTAGTAATAGCCGTTATTGTGATTCTTCAGGCTTAAGTGCAATTTTAGTCGCGAACCGGCTTTGTAAAAATGCAAAGGGTACATTTGTACTTACCGGTCTTAACGAAGCAGTTGAAAGACTAATCACCATTTCTCAACTGGATACTGTATTGAATATTGTTGGATCGGTTGATGAAGCAGCAAAAATGATTTCGCAATAATTAGAACAAAAGCTAAAGTGGCTTTTACTTTTACTATACTTGGAAGTAGTTCTGCTTTGCCAACCTCTAAAAGATTTACGGCCGCTCATGTATTAAATGTGCATGAGCGGTTTTTTTTAATTGATTGTGGAGAGGGAACACAAATGCAGCTCCGCAAGTATAAAATAAAACTTGGTAAAATAAACCATATTTTTATTTCTCATATTCATGGCGATCATGTTTTTGGGCTTTTCGGATTGATATCTTCATTCAATCTGCTAGGCCGTGAAAATGATCTACATATTTTTGGTCCTCCCGATCTTGAACGAATAATTCATAGTTACTTAAAGGATTTTTATATTAATCTTTTTTTCGAGATTATTTTTCATACTGTCAATTGCACCAGGTCGGTCAGAATTTATGAGGATGATAAAATTAAGGTGAACACTATACCTCTGAAACACAGAATTCCTACGTGCGGTTTCCTGTTCAGGGAACAGCCAGCATTGCCAAATTTGAAAAAAGATATGATTGAGAAGTATGATATTCCGATTTCAAAAAGGCAAGGTATAAAAGAGGGTAATAGTTTTACAACGGAAACTGGTGATGTTGTTCCTAACCATGAATTAGTGATCCCTGCCCCGGAACCCAAAACATTCGCGTATTGTAGTGATACATCCTACAATGAGGGTATATTAACGCAAATCAGAAATGTTGATCTTCTCTATCATGAAGCTACTTATGGCTGTGATCTTCAAGAATTGGCAAGAGAAACTATGCATTCAACAGCTAGTGAAGCAGCCCGGCTGGCCCGAAAAGCATCTGTTAAAAAACTGGTGATAGGACATTTTTCAGCAAGGTACAAAGATATTACTCCCTTACTTGAAGAGGCCAAAACAGTGTTTGACAACACATTTGTTGCTGAGGATGGGAAAACATTTACTGTGTAGGTAGTAACAAGGCAAAAGGCAGAAGGCAAAAGTGAAAAAGGAAGAGAAGAGTTCAAGGTTCAAAGACCTTAACTCGTAACCCGTAACCCGTAACACGTAACTCTTTGACTCTACATCATTGCCTCACAATTCACAATTCGATAAAATGCCATAATAAAGTCTTATCTTTGATGAAATTTTTTAACGTGTTGATAATTTTATAGAAGTGCAGGAAAAAATAATCATACTTGATTTCGGGTCACAATATACACAGTTGATTGCCAGACGTATCAGAGAGTTAAATGTATATTGCGAAATTCAGCCCTTTAACAGGAATCCTGAAATAGATAATTCGGTGAAAGGAATTATCTTATCCGGTAGTCCTTCATCTGTGCGGGATAAAAATGCTCCGGAACCGGACCTTTCCGGAATAAAAGGCGAGAGACCTTTACTTGGGGTTTGCTATGGAGCGCAATATCTGGTACATCACTATGGAGGTGAAGTTTTACCTTCTGAAACCAGGGAATACGGAAGAGCTAATCTGAAATTTGTTAAACATAACAGTGATCTTTTTAGTGGTGTTACACCAAATACCCAGGTGTGGATGTCGCATGGGGATACAATAACCAGGTTGCCCCGGGATTATGAGGTGATAGGTAGCACTAAAGATGTGAAAGTGGGAGCATTTAAAATCAGAAATGAGACTTCCTACGGAATTCAGTTTCATCCGGAAGTATATCATACTACTGACGGGAAAAAGATTTTAAAAAATTTTGTTTTGAATATTTGCGAATGCCGGCAGAATTGGACGCCTGCCTCCTTTGTTGAAACAACTGTTGCAAATTTGAAAAAGAAACTTGGAAGAGATAAAGTGGTTCTTGGACTTTCAGGAGGTGTGGATTCTTCAGTTGCCGCTATCCTCTTAAACAGAGCTATTGGTGATAAACTTACTTGTGTTTTTGTAGACAATGGAATGTTGAGGAAAAATGAATTTAACCAGGTTCTCGGGGTGTATAAAAATATGGGATTGAATGTGTTAGGAATAGATGCCTCGGACAGGTTCATTGGAAAGCTATCAGGAGTATATGATCCTGAGCAAAAACGGAAAATAATAGGAAAAACTTTTATCGATGTTTTCGAAGAAGAAGCAGTCAAAGTCAAGGATGTGAAATGGCTGGCACAGGGAACAATTTATCCGGATGTTATTGAATCAGTATCGGTTAATGGTCCCTCAGCAACTATTAAATCACATCATAATGTTGGTGGGTTACCCGAAATAATGAACTTGAAAGTAGTAGAACCTCTGATGCTTTTATTTAAAGATGAGGTGAGAAGAGTGGGAAAGGCACTAAATATAAGTCAGGTGATCTTAAAAAGACATCCCTTTCCCGGGCCAGGATTAGCCATTAGGATACTGGGAGATATTACCCTGGAAAAAATCAAAATGTTACAGGAAGTAGATGATATTTATATTCAGGCCCTGAAGAAAGAGAATTTATACGATAAAGTATGGCAGGCGGCTGTTATTCTTCTTCCGGTTCAGTCGGTTGGAGTTATGGGTGATGAGAGAACATATGAAAATACGGTTGTATTGAGAGCAGTAACTTCAACAGATGGGATGACAGCTGATTGGGCTCATTTACCATATGATTTTTTAAGCAGAGTTTCAAATACCATAATAAATAAGATAAAAGGAATAAACAGGGTTGTGTACGATGTGAGTTCTAAACCCCCCGCTACAATTGAGTGGGAATAATGAAATAATACTAAAAAAACTAATGATTATGAGGAGAAATAATTTGACTTTTCTGTCCGTAGTATTAATGTTAACAATTGGCCTGATTGGACCGGTTAATGGGCAGTTTACTGAAGCATCATTGAAGATAGGTAAAGTCATAAGTCTGATTGAAGCCTATTATGTTGAAGATGTAAATCAGGAAAAAATTGTTGAGGAAGCCATTATTAACGTTCTTAAAGAGCTTGATCCTCATTCAACTTATATTACTGAAAAGGAAGTAAAAGATATGAATGAACCCCTTATTGGGAACTTTGAAGGAATAGGTATTCAATTCAATGTACTTTATGATACTATTCTTGTGATCTCACCAGTTCCAGGTGGTCCATCAGAAAAAGTTGGAATACGGGGCGGGGACAGAATTGTGAAAATTGATGGTGAAAATGTTGCAGGTATAGGTATAACAACCAAAAAAGTAAAAGACAGGTTGCTTGGGAAAAAGGGTACTAAAGTAAATGTCAGTGTAAAAAGGAAAGGAGTTGTAAAATTAATTGAATTTACAATAACACGTGATAAGATACCAATTCACAGTCTTGATGCTGCTTACATGGCTGATGATGAAGTTGGATACATAAAGTTGAACAGATTTTCCTTTATAACTATGAAAGAATTCCATAATGCAGTGGACTCTTTGTTAGATTTAAATATGAAAAAACTTATCCTTGATCTTCGTGGAAATGGTGGAGGATATCTTGAGACGGCAGTTAAATTGGTTGATGAGTTTCTTCCGGAGGGTAAGATGATTGTAAATATGGAAGGTAACCAGGTACCTAAAAAATCATTTCTTAGTCATTCAGGAGGTAGATTACTTGATAATCAGGTCGTTGTGATTATTGATGAGGGATCTGCTTCTGCCAGTGAAATAGTTGCCGGGGCTTTACAGGATTGGGACAGAGGGGTTGTTATTGGGCGAAGATCATTTGGAAAGGGATTGGTGCAGAAGCCATTTAACTTACCTGATGGATCAATGATCAGACTTACCATTGCCAAGTATTATACTCCTTCGGGAAGGTTGATACAAAAGCCTTATGATGATGGCTTTGAAAAATATGCAAAGGATCTGATTACAAGATATAATAACGGGGAGTTTGTTTATGCTGACAGTATTCACTTCCCTGACTCTCTTAAATACACTACATTGCTTAACCAACGGGTAGTGTTCGGTGGAGGCGGTATCATGCCTGATGTTTTTGTTCCGCTTGATACAACAGGTAATACAGACTACTACAGCGACTTATTAAGAAAAGGTGTAATAACAAGTTTTACACTTGATTATGTTGATCGAAACAGGGATGAAATGAACCGCATGTACAGTTCTTTTAGCGAATTCAAGGATCAATTTAAAATTGGCGACCTTATGCTCAAAGATTTGTTAATTACTGCTGAAGATGAAAAAATTGAAAGAAATGAACTGGAGTTTGAACAGTCAAAAGAACAAATCAAGGTGATCCTGAAAGCACTGATCGCGAGAGATATCTGGGATATGAGTGAGTATTATGAAATTGTCAATGAAAAGAATAAAACATTTAACAAAGCGATAAGTATCCTTAAAGATGAAGAAACATTCTTTTCCACAATAGATCCCGGGTTAATTTTCAAAGATATTCATTAAAAAAGAACATAGTTTCACAAATTGATTAAAAAAAACCTTAATTTTCAGGTTTCATAAATAATTAGTTAATAGTCGGCAGTCCACAAAAAAGGTAATAACAATCAAACAATTATAACATATACTTAATTACATGATTCAAAATCCTAAAAAGTATAAATAGCCCAGTCTTCAGATTGCCGACTGCCGACTGAAGATTGCCGACTAAAAAATGCAAAGTATAATAAAATTAGTCATTATCAAGCCATAAACATTGAACTTAGTCACGTTGCAGGCGTGACGATCTCATGAACGAAGTGAGTAAATTCCGATACATTTAATTATACTTTATATGATTCAGGTTTTCCTGAGCTGGACCGGTAATAATGCAGATTTACTTATTGAATTTTTTGGTTTTTTAACTGCACTTATTTACCTCAACTTTTCAATAAAACAGAAAATCTGGCTTTGGCCATTTGGCATCATAACCTCATCGTCATACATTTATATATTCTATATTTCAAGTCTGTATGCCGATATGGGTTTACAGATTTATTACGTGTTAATTAGTTTTTATGGCTGGTATCATTGGGTTCATGGGGTAAACCATAACAAGGATAGTAATC
Source organism: Bacteroidota bacterium (assembly GCA_015222065.1). GTDB lineage: Bacteria > Bacteroidota > Bacteroidia > Bacteroidales > VadinHA17 > JADFUQ01. The sequence continues at coordinate 873 of JADFUQ010000084.1, read as the reverse complement.
TTTCAATTTCAACCCTTTCAGGTTCTCTGGCTTTTAAATTGTTATTGATATTATTTGTTATCTACTGGATAATTGTATTTATTCTCTTGAAAGGTCCGGCTTATCTCGGCATGCCTCCCTCTGACCTTCCTTACTGGGATGCTTTTACAACATCAGCAAGTATTATTGCTACATGGATGCTTGCCAGAAAAATAATTGAGCATTGGATTGTCTGGATAATTGTTGATTCTGTGTCATTTGGTTTGTATATTTATAAAGAATTGTATATTACTGTCGTTTTGTTTCTGATCTATACTATTCTCGCATTTGTTGGATTCTATGAATGGAAAAAAGATTTAATAAAAACAAGCCAAAGTTCAGAAAGATAGTCCTGACCGGTCCAGAATCAACTGGAAAAACTTGGTTGGCGAAGCAATTAGCCATACATTACCAGACTGACTGGATTTCGGAATATGCAAGGGAATATGTTGAGAATCTGAAAAGAAAATATAACTATTCTGATTTAGTTGTTATCGCGCAATATCAGGTTAATGTTGTGAAAGATTTTAAAGGGAAAGTTAACAGGTTTCTCTTTCTTGATACTGATCTTATTATTCTCAAAGTCTGGTTTGATGTTGTTTATAACGAATATCCTGCCTGGTTGACTGAAAGTATTCGTAATCGTAATATTGACCTTTACCTGCTTTGCGACACTGATATTATGTGGGAATATGATCCTGTGAGAGAAAATGCTGACCAGAACAGGGAAGTACTTATTAAAATGTATAAACAAGAAATTCAGAACTCCGGTGTTCCATTTGTTTTGATCAGAGGTAAGGATAATACCAGGTTAGCGAATGCTGTTAACGCGATTGATAGTTTGTTTGGTGGAAT
>JADFUQ010000546.1 GCA_015222065.1 Bacteroidota bacterium | reverse complement strand
TAGAATTTTTTGCAGAATATTGGCTCCCTGACTATCCATATCATATTATAAAACGAGGCAAAGTAAAAATAAAAGTAACAGGGAAAGACACCACTCCGCCAAAAGTGCGTTGGGTACAAATTTCCGGTGATAATGTAATACAAGCAAGAATTTATGATGGCTCGAAGATACAATCTGTTATAGCTAAACTTTTATTCATAGATAATCCTGAAGAATTCTTTGAGGTTGAATTGAAAGATAACGGCAAAGAGGGAGACAGGGCAGAAGCAGATAATGTGTTCAGTAAAAAAATCCCGGACCGGAAATTCGGTTTGTACAATATTGAGATCAAAGCAGCAGATTCCTTTGGGAATAATATGGTTGAGAAAAAATCTGATGTTTTTATTCTACACTAAAATATTGAGCTTATTCTTATTTTAAAAAAGAAAATATATTTTTATACCACGATTTTATTAATCAATTGTAATATATTATGAAAAATCTACACTTTTTTCCCCCGTTGTTATTAATCATTTCTTTGGTAATTATCTCCTCCTGCTCTGAATTAAAAAAAGATTTTTCCTTTAAACAAGACGGTGACATATGGTTCCGGAATTCGGGGATAGAGCTTAAGTTTGATAAGAATATGTATTGTCAAGTATATTACAAGAGCGAAGAAAACTCGTTAAATGATATAAATCCCGGTGGAGAGTTATCAAAACCAACTCACTTTATTGTAGTTGACGGTGAAGAAGTGAAGGATTTTATTGTTGACTATAATAATTTAAAACCCGAACCGGTAATAACCGAATTTGGTAATGGCAGAAGATTAGTTCTTAAAGGAATTGCTAACGGACCTAAAAACAGTAAAATCGAGAAAACCCTGACTGTCGAATTGTATGACAGATATCCGGATGTAGCAATTACTTACGCGGAATATAAGAATCTGGGATCAGCCGACCTGACTATTAACAAAAACTACTGCAACTATTTCCGTTTAGATGCATCTTCTGTTAACGCGGATGATAACCCTTATGATTTCTGGTCGTTCCAGGGCGCTTCAATTGCATGGGGACTTGATTATATCATGAAAATAAACAATGGGTTCAAACAGGATAACTGGATGGGTGTTCAACCTGAAACAAAAACAGGTGGTGGTGTGCCGTTGGTTGACCTGTGGAACGATAAAACGGGTATGGCAATTTGCCACATTGAAACAAAACCACAATTAGTTTCTTTACCGGTTGAAGTTGAAGCTGACAAAAAAGTTAAAATAACTGTTCTCAGGGAAAAAAATATAGTTTTTGCCCCACAGGAAAACTATAAAACTTTAAAGACTGCTGTTATCACCCATTCTTTGGATTATTTTGATCCTTTAAACACTTACTCAAAATTAATGGCTGATTTGGGCGTTGAACAAAAAGAGCCTTCTGAAGAAGCTCATGAAGCCATCTGGTGTGGTTGGGGATACCTGACAGATTTTACATTAGATGATATATATGGAACACTTCCAAAATTAAAAGAATTAGGCATTAAATGGGTTGTTATTGATGACCGGTGGTGGGATAAATACGGCGATTGGAATCCCAGGGATTACACATTCCCGGGTGGTGAAAAACAAGTTAAAGAATTTGTTGATTCCTTACATAATCAGGGATTTAAAGTTAAGGTATGGTGGGCACCGACTCCGGTTCAACCGGAAAAAATGTTATCATGGGGCGGATCTGTAGACCCTGGTATGGCGCAGGTTGCCAAAGATCATCCTGATTGGTTAATTATGGATAAGGAAGGAAACTATCCCAGAGATTGCCGGGAAATGTATCAATTTTGTCCATGCGTTCCTGAGGTACAGGAATATATGAAGCAATTAACTACTAAATTTATTAAAGACTGGGGTTTTGACGGACACAAGCTGGATGCATATTATGTAGTTCCTCCTTGTTATAATCCTGAACATAACCACAAATATCCCGGGGAGTCTTATGAAGATCTGCCCAAAATGCTTAAAGCTATTTATGAAACTTCAAAATCAATAAAACCATATTCCGTAACCGAAATTTGTAATTGCGGCGTACCCCAGGATTTTTTTCAATCTATTTACATCGACCAGCCTGTAACATCTGACCCAACAAGTGTTGAACAATCGAGAAGAAGAGTAAAATTAATTAAAGCATTATGGGGACCAGATGCTCCTGCATACACCGATCATGTAGAACATATCAGGCTTGAAGCCGATATGAATGATAAAAGTGATACTGCAAAAGTAGGACAGGACTTTGCTACATCAATGGGACCCGGCGGCGTGATAGGAACAAAATTTACCTGGCCTGGCGGACCGGAAAATATGCAATTAACCGGTGACAGAGAAAAACACTGGCAAAAATGGTTTAAATTATACAATGAAAAAATGTTAAGCAAAGGCAATTACCTGAACCTTTACGATATCATTTACGATAAACCGGAATCTCATGTAATTAATAAGGGAGAAAACTATTATTATGCTTTTTATGCAGATAACTGGAAAGGAAGTATTGAATTAAGAGGACTTGCAGATAAAGAATATAGAGTTTATGATTATGTTAACGAAGTTGAATTAGGAACTGTTAAGGGTCCTGTTGCGAATATAACACCAGAATTTAAAGAATATTTGTTAATAGAATGTGTCCCGGTAAAATAATGGAAGAAGTTATAAGTGAACTAAAGTGACTAAAGTTATAAGTGACTAAAGTTAGGAAGAGAAGAGTTCAGAAAATTTTTCGAAAAATTGAAATAATTAATATTTTATTTAAAATAAAAAATATGAAAATGACAAATTTTTTAACAAGGAGCAACGTACTGTTTTTTTTAACCTTCAGCCTGATTTGCTCTCCACAATTTATTCATGGACAAAAAATGGAACAAAAGACCATAAAAGGAATTTTATATTCAGATAAAACTCCTGTTGAGATCAATATTTCCGATGGGAAAATATCGGAGATTGTCCGGCTTGAAAAGGAAAATAAAACTCCGGATATATATATCGCTCCGGGTCTTATTGACATACAAATTAACGGATATATGGGGGTAGATTTCGGTAATCCCGATTTGGATATTAACGATTTACACAAAGTAGTGAAATCCCTGTGGAAAGAAGGCGTAACCACATTTTTCCCCACATTGGTATCTGCTGATCATGAAAAACTAATAAAATGTTTTACTGCTTTATCACAGGCTTTTGATGATCCGGATATCTCTCCATCCATTCCGGGTTTTCACCTGGAAGGCCCTTATATCTCGCCTGTTAAAGGGTTCAGGGGAGCTCATTTGGAAAAGTACATCCGTCCCCCTGATTGGGAAGAATTTATACAATATCAACAAGCCGCAAGGAATAAAATTTTGCTGGTTACGGTTGCTCCGGAAATTGATGGCGCCATTCCTTTCATCCGCAAATGCACGGAAAGTGGAGTTATCATTTCCCTCGGGCACCATAATGGCACGGCAGAAATTATCAGGCAAGCTGCCGATGCAGGAGCACGTATATCCACACATCTGGGTAATGGATGCGCAAATATGATTAACCGGCATATAAATCCCCTGTGGCCACAATTAGCAGACAGCAGAATTACACCCACACTCATTGTCGACGGATATCATCTAACCAGGGAAGAGGTGCAGGTTTTTTATAAAGTCAAAGGTCCTGATAATACCATACTGGTTTCAGATGCCCTGGACCTGGCTGGCTTAGAGCCTGGTGAATATATCAGAGACGGACGAAAAGTGGTACTCACTCCGAATGTGGTCAGGTTCCCTGCAGAAAATGTACTTGCAGGGGCAGCTTCACCCATAAGCACATGTGTAGGAAATATCATGCAATTTACACAATGTAACCTTCGCCAGGCTATTGATATGGCAAGTGCAAATCCGGCACGAATGTTTAACCTGAATATGGGAGAAATATCCACGGGTAAACGCGCCGACCTTATTCTTTTTACGATTGAAGAAGAAAAACTAATTATCCAGAAAACAATAGTTGCCGGTAAAGTGGTTTACACTCGCGACCAGATCAAAGATTAAATAGTTATGGCAAAATCGAGAGTAAAAAAAGTATTGATTGGCCTGAGTGCTATTGGCCCGGGATTATTTCTGATCGGTTATAACATTGGTACAGGAAGTGTAACAACCATGGCTAAAGCAGGTGCAGAATACGGGATGACCCTGTTGTGGGCACTAGCGCTGTCATGTATTTTTACATATATCCTGATGGTAGCCTATGGCAAAACCACCCTTGTAACGGGTCATACAGCCCTGTATAATATCAAAACGCAATTTAAGTTTGGAATACCTTTGGCAATATATATCCTTATTGCGCTGATTATTGGAGAATTGCTTTCCCTGATGGGTATAATGGGTATTATTTCAGACCTTCTCCAGGAAGGTTCCAGGCTCATCTGGGGTGGAAGCGGTTTTAGTACATTCTGGATTACAGCCATTATTGCAGTTATACTCTACGCTTTATTATGGAACGGCCACTATAAGTTCTTTGAAAAAATACTCATCTTTTTTGTAATAATGATGGGGCTTTCATTTATCATGGTTTTCTTTTTAGTAAAACCAAGTCTACCCGAACTAACTAAAGGATTGATCCCCAGAATCCCAAATACCCCCGGTTCATTGCGCCTTATTGCCGCAATGGCCGGAACAACTTGTTCTGCTGCTGTATTCATCATGCGAAGCACCGTGGTAGCAGAGAAAGGATGGACTATTAAAAATCTGAAGGACGAAAAAAAAGACGCTAAAGCATCGGCTACAATGATGTTTATCTTAAGCGCTATTATTATGGCTGTATCAGCGGGCACACTCCATGTTATGGGACTGAAATTGAACGATACGGTAGAGATGATACAATTATTCGAACCAATCGGAGGAAGAGTGGCGGCTTATATATTGATAACAGGCATCTCTGCCGCCGGTATTTCCACAATATTTCCCATTGTGCTTATCGCACCATGGCTTATTTGTGATTATACAGGCAGGGAAAGAAATATCCGTTCGCCGCTGTTTCGCATCCTCGGGTTGATAGGTATTCTATTTTGCTTTGGCATGCAGTTTATGGACCAGCGACCTCCTGCAATGATGATCTTTTCACAGGCTTTTCAGGCGGTGATACTCCCTGCTGTGGCTATTCCAGCCTTTATCCTTATCAATAATAAAAATCTTATGAAGGAGAATACACCCGGACAAACAATGAATATAGGCTTGATCGCTGTTATTTTGTTCAGCCTGTGCACAGCATATTTTGCTTTGGTTGATCTGTTTTAAAACGTAAAGCATCCAAAAAATAAATTATTGTATATCAGTTAAGTTTCTATATCCTGTTGCTATTGTGTTATAATCTACCAGTCTCGTCGTGACCGCAACTAAAAAATAAAAGTCCTTGTTTAACAATTAGTTAACAAGGGTTATTTATTTCCTATTGTCAGTTTTGTTGTCGGTTTGTTATCAAAATAACTAACATTCGCTTTTAGAAATGGTGAATAACAGCAAATTCATTGCCTGATTTCCCCACCTTTGTAAGAACTGACCATTTTAAGCAAAGCGACTTACAAGGTTTTGTACTTTGGGTCGCTTTATTATTTGCATTACAATTTGCACTACAATACGGCGGTTCGATGAGGTTTCTAAGTGGAATAACATAACAGTAACAATATTTTCTAACCATAAAAACGTCTGTTATCGTTTTTTAATTTATAATTGCTTTACATTATTTTTTGTTCTTATTGACTTCCTTTATTATATTTGATTATTATCGTACAATTAACTATAAGATGATTTTTATTCTCTAATCTGATTTTTCCCAGATTCAGAATAGAAATATTATCATAGAGATAATTATTAGCTAAAGTTGTTCATCATGAAAACAATTCTTAAAACATTATTATTTCTGTTGACTGTGGTTTTATTAAGTCAATGCAGGAAGGAGATAGAATTACCCAAGGTTAATATCCCTGATGATAACTTCTTAAACGCTTTAATAGAACTGGGAGTTGATACAGATGGAGATAGCATTATTAGTCCGGCTGAGGCAGAGATAATAACTTCTTTGGGTGTTAGCGAAAAAAACATTTCAGATATGACAGGTATTGAAGCATTTGTCAATTTGGAAACTCTTCGGTGCAATGATAACCAATTAACCAGCCTGGATGTTTCAAAGAATACTTCATTAATCTACCTGTATTGCTATTCAAACCAGTTAACAAACTTGGATATTTCTAATAATACTGCTTTAGAAAGATTGTGTTGCGGGTCTAATCAATTAACCAGCCTGGATGTTTCTAATAATACTGCTTTATCAGCTTTGTGTTGCGAGTCTAATCCATTAACCACCCTGGATGTTTCTAATTGTACTGCTTTAAGAATATTGTGTTCCAGGTATAATCAATTAACCAGCCTGGATGTTTCTAATTGTACTGCTTTAACAGAGTTGTGGTGCTGGGATAACCAATTAACCAGCCTGGATGTTTCTAATAATACCGCCTTAGAAGGGTTGTGTTGCGATGATAACCAATTAACCAGTTTAGATGTTTCAACTAATACCAGGTTAACATGGTTGTATTGTGGAGATAACCAATTAACCAGCCTGGATGTTTCTAATAATATTGCATTAACATATATTTCCTTAAGGGATATGCCGTCTCTAAATAAGGTCTGTGTTTGGGAAATGCCATTTCCTCCGGCCGGAGTCGAAGTAAGTATAACCGATAGTCCAAATGTATATTTTACAACGGATTGTAATTAGAACTTTCCAAAAGTCAGGGGTTACCTTAAGAATTGAGGGGATTAAATTCTTTTAAGTTTGGTTATTTCCTCCTATCCCCTGACGCTTACGGTCAGGATCAAGGACCTTCGGGATGTAAATTATATATTAACCTTCTGTATCAGGCATTAAAATGCCTGCCTTTTACCTTTCTGTCCGCAACCGCGGACGAAGATAAGACTATGACAAAGCTAATACAAGTTCATCGTTTTTTAAAAGTAATCTCCGTAGGTGTTACTTTGGGTCTGCCCGCCCGAAAGTACCCTGCCCGTCCGGTCAGGCGGGCGTTCGGTACGGGCGGGCCGACTGATTAGTCCTATTCTACATCCAGTACAATTTTATACTCCGGGCCGGGAACACCGAATTTGTTTAAACTTCTGGCTTTAAGAATGTTCCGTCCAGGGTGGAGTTCCCAGTTAAAAACCGGACCGGATCTCTGCCATTTATTTTTATCAAAGACAATTTCGTAAGTCTCGAAATTGGGTGTCACCGTTTCAAGTTGTACTTTAAGTCCATTCTTTCCATTTTCATAAAGATGTATATATGCCTGGTTTAAAGTCCAGAATATATCTCCTGTCCGGTTTGTCCTGATTGAAAGGATCTCTCTTTTATCAGTTTTACCGGTGCTTAAATTAGTCCACTTTTCATCCATATTATACTCGTCTTCCATCATCAGATAGAGGAAATTCCAATAAGTGAAAGGGACTTCGAAAAAATTATTCCTTGTTTTATAGGCGATCCATGCATAGGCATCCTGACGATATGAAAAATGGCCATCCTTATCCCGCCTTTGCAGGGTCACTTTCTCAACCTTCTGCTCTGTCCCGATAACCATGTCCATATCCACTCCGCCGTTCCGCCATAATTCTCTTCTGATTTCATTGCTATTGAGGGGGGCTGCAGTCCCTCTAAGACGAAAATAAGAGTTATGGCTGGGATCGATCTGCATCCATTTATGCCAGTAGTTGGACCAGACATCCAGTGTCCCATGTCCGACAGTGGTTATTTTGCGCGCTGTCAAACCGACCGATGAGTACATCTGCATCAGGGTGAATGACAGGTAGGTGCAGAAAAATGTCTGACCGGTAAGACCGTGATTCAATATATGCAGCGCCTGAGGTCTGATAGGTGGAGGTGAACCGAAAGTAATATGTTCGACCAGCCATTCGTTAAGCAGTAAAATCTGCTCAAATTCATTCTTGCCCGGTGCAATAACCTCATCAAGACGATATAGTTTTCTTAGCCGCTGAAGGTCCTGGTTATCGTACTTTTCATAGAAGAATGGGTAACGTGACCGGATAATCTTTTCGTTATCGAGGCCAAGGCAACTGATCCTTGTTCCTCCTTTCAACTTAAATTCACTTCCTATGGCAATATCTTTTATTTCTCCGGGGATATTTATTAACTCAGGACCGCACATTGCCCTGTTAGCCGCCAGCCTGGCTTCTTTCTGCTCCCTGTGCTTTTCTGATAGTGAAGATTTTGTTTGCACCAGCAAATCTGCCGGAAGGCTACCTTTGAACATGAGGTGTCCGAATCTTTCCGCATCTGCAAGGTTGAGCTTTATAGGAGTTGAGCTAAGTAAGCCTTCATTGCTTAAGCCGGATATGACAATGTTGAATCCCCATATTTCTCCATCTGCCGGAGTTTTGAATATTTCAGATACAGGTATCAGTACTTCCGCCCTGAACCTCTCACCCGACTTGTCAACCGAGGCAAACCACTCCGAAAACCATGATTCATCGGCTACACGCAGATCCTGCTTATGACCTGCCGGGTCAATTACAAATTGGTAATAAACACCATGGTCGTGGGTGGGATCCAGGCAAATACAGACATTTGGCCCGGACCGGATAAGATCATATTCATTGCTCAGAAAGCATTTCTCCGGAGAATCATTGGCCTCTGTTCCTGGCATATCGAAACGAAAAATCAGATTCTTTTTATCGAACAGGACAGAAACTTCTGCATCGATCGTGGAAAGTCCGGCATCGGTAGACCGGTAGAACTTTGTTATCACTCCGGCGTTATTCCAGCCATTGTCCTCAATACTACCATCTATTCGGATCTTCTCCAGTACCGTGGGGACTTCAATAATGCTTTTGTTGGCAGGGTCCGGCCAGGGAAACCCTTCCAATACAGGTTCACCGTCTTGCGCAAAACAAACTGAACTACAAATCATCATAAGGGATGAAAACAGTAGAAACATGGTTCTTTTCATGATTAAAAATTTAATATTAGTTACTTCTTCATTTAGCCCTTTAGTCACTTTTAACTTTAGTCACTTTTAACTTTAGTCACTTCTTCATTTAGTCACTTTACATTTAATAGCATACTACCAGCCAGACCTGGGAGGCTTGAATGCATTTAGAGGCACCAGGGGATCAAGTTCCAAAGCCGCTTTACGCACTTTTTCAGCTTCATCTGTTCTACCCAGACCTTCCATGGCTAGAGAGCAGCTAAATAATTGTAAAGCTTTTTCTTTGTGCATTCGGACATCCCCATCAGTTTCATCAAGCTGTTCAATATGTTCTTGCTGCGCTTCCTGCTTATCAAGTACAGTAAGCATCTGCTCATATACAGCTATCGCCTGCTTCTTTTTCCCCAGGGCTTCCAGTGCCTTGCCGCGATAAAACTGATATGCATTACCTGGTTCCACCTTATCGGCTACCACTTGCGTGAAGTACTTATACGCCTGCTCTTTTTCTCCCAGAGCTTCCAGTGCCATGGCTATCTTGAAATACTTTCTTGCATGAATTGTATTCGGCTGCTCGGCAACTTCAAGATTATCCGGATAAGTAACCGAAAGCTTGTAATGTTCCAGAGCCTTCTTATAATCCTCTCTCTCAAATTCAACATCCCCCTGTTTTATATTGCTTTGTATCCAGTACTGGTGAATACCGTACTGGCCTTCCCACGACTTGAAATGGTGAGTTGTCAACCATTTAAGAGCATCTCCATAATCGCCTGTCAACACATAGAGTTCGATTAGCTGGGTAAGCGCCTGATCATAACCGGATACTATATTGATATATTTTTCAAAAAGGGCAATTTGCTTTTCATACGGTATTTTCATTTCCCTGTTGAGCCGTCCGAGTTCTATAATTGCCATACCCGCCGCGGGATTGGCTTTCAAGGCTGCCAGGTAGGCTTCCTTTGCTTTTTGCAAATCTCCTTTTTCATTATAAGCCAAACCGAGGTTTCTAAAAGCCACTGCATTCATAGGATTTATGGCCACCGATTTCTCCCAATGGTAAACCGCTTCAGCAGAACGCGACCGGCTTTTATAAAGGTTACCCAACAAGTAGTGCGCCCGGGCATCCTCAGGATTACATGCAAGCGCCCATTCAAGTACAGGGAAGCTCTCCAGACGGTTTGGAAAACAATACTTTGCACTAACCTCAAAGCCTTTCTTGCGTAACGCATCTGATTCTTTCTCTTCTCCTGTCATGTGCATATAATACGCCTGGTAATAATAGACCAGTGGCGACACTGTTGTTGTCCCGGATTCTCCGGTAAGCATGTTCAGTATAAAAGCAGCTTCTTTATAGCTTCCGCAGCGGGCGAAGCGCAACGCCAGTTCAATGTGATTATCGCTGTCGCGGCGGGTAAGTTCCAGCAGGGCTTTTTCCGCTCTGCTTACTTCCTCCTCCCCGGTCTCTGATTTTTTCAGCGCGATCATCCGTTGGGCAAGGGAAAAGAAGTCAAGCGGATCGATGGCCTGAATTTCATGCACTGTCTTAAGGGCCTCATCATACCTACCAAGCCTGTTCAGGATAAGGGCTTTGACGGCATATGCCCGGGAGTTGTCACCATTGCTGCGGATACTTCGTTCGATGTGCTCCATTGCGCGCTCCAGGTGATTCTGTGAAGCGGTGAGCTGTGCCAATTCCAAATGAGCTACGGCATACCAGGTTGGGCTGTAGGTTGACCGGTTGAGGCTCTTTTCCGCCCCTTTAATATCTCCCAGCCATAGATGTGCTAAACCTTTGAAATACCAAGCCTTGTAAAAGGTCGGGTCACGCTCTATAGATTTATTGAAATACTCAAGTGCTTTGGCAAGAAAGCCATCCATGAGTTTCATCTCTCCAATCGCAGTATTCGAACGCAGGTCACCATTATCCCTCTTCAATGCTTCCTGATAATACAATTTTGCCCGCCCTGGTTCACGAAACTTATTAAAGTGTTCTCCTATTACAAACAGCCTGTCCTGGGAATCCACTTCATCCGGAGCAGGCAGAGGGGAGGCTTGCTCAGGCAGGGGTGGATTGGTTGGTACCGGATGCTTAAAGGTTAGCAGGGTATCGCCTGCTGAAGAAAGAACAGTCATTCTTAGTTGGTACAAGTCCGCTTCACGCGGAATACTGACTTCACTAAGAAATGGGGTTGCCGGATCAGCATCCACAGTGCGCCTGAATATCTCCTTATTGTTGCAGGTAAGAATTATTACTGCATCCTTGTTTACTCCGGTAGGAGACCAACCGAAGCCGGCTTTTCCATTCTTCAGCTCCAGGTTCAGTGTGCCCTCCAGGTTGGCATAGTCGAATACGCCTATATCCCGTGTGGGAAACCAGAAATGGCTGAATATCCTGGTTTCGCCGGGCATTATCCAGTGCAGATCCGGTTGGTTGTCCGAATAGCCACCTGCTTGCGGCTCAAAGTAAGGAAGATCACCGTCGGTGAGAATTTTTTCCCAAAGACGGCCTGCAGGTGCGGTTCCCCAAGTCCAGAGTTTTTTTCCCCGCACTATGTGATGATCAGCCACATGAACCATGCCTGCCTGCTCCTCAGGGCTGTATCCGCCAAAATAATCCGATTCCGACTCCACGGCAAAAAAGCTTGAAGCCCCCGGAATATTCTTCCAATAAGTCAGATCAACTCCATTATTCACCGGCCAGTGAAAATACCCGTGCTTTCCGTGACCGGTCATTAACTCACCGGGAATAACAGCCTGGTAATTATCAGTAGCCCGTACCGCACTTGTAGCCCAGTATTGAAAGCGGTGCACGTATGGGGTACAATTAAAAAGACGGACTTTGGTTTCCACCCAGTTACGGCCCGGGTGCACAGTTGTACCGATAGACCAGCGCATCCCTGTGATACGGTCGACCTCGCCAACCCAGGCGGTTTTAGAACCGTCCGGGTTTTCCACAAGCCTCCAATCAGTATCCCTGAAACCACTGGGTCTGTGCCCATTCGGAAAATTCCACTCAACACCCCCTGAGATCCAGGCGCCGGTAAGCCCGATCAGTCCAGGTTTTATTACTGTCTGGTCATATAAAAACTGGTATCCGTTAGTCTTGTCTTGCGCTCCGTGAAGACGCCCACCGATCTCCGGTAGCACCAGGGCTTTTACATATTCATTTTCCACCCAAAGAGCACGATAGGTCCTGTTGTATTTTTCATTTTTTATCCTGTCCAGCATAGAATAGGGATAACGCCTGGCATCCCAGTTAGGCATGATCTCAGGCTCCATTACCCGGTATGTTGGCAAAGTAAGCGGCTCCTGATAAACCCGCACCTGGCCCGACAGAGAACTGACCATGAAGATCGAAACCAAAGTCAATAACGATAAGTAACGCATTTTTTTTGCTCCTTTTATGTTCAAAACCTTTTTTTTTAGTAATAATCATAAAAATAATAAGAATTTGAAAGAAATAGCAGTGTTTGAAAAATAATTGTTTAATTTTAAAAAACAAAATCTGATGAAATCGATAAATAAAATTCTTATCCAATTATGAAAAAATCAATTAAGACACTGTACAAGGGACTTGAAATAAAGGATCATTTACCACAGAGGATCCGGATTTTATTAATTAGCCTGCTTTTTATTAGCACCAATTTTGGTTTTTCTACCCTGGCAGGCGAAACAATAGACCGCGGTTTGGTCGCTTTGGCAAAAGACCGCGGTGAAGTATTTCTCAGTTGGAGGCTGTTAAAGTCCGATCCTCCAGATATTGGTTTCAATATATACCGTTGTGTAACAGGCGTTACCGGTAAAGACGATATTCCGGTAAAAGTGAATGAGAAACCTGTTTTCATGTCTACCAATTATCTGGACAAGTCCGCCGCACCGGGAACGCCCTACCGTTACCATGTGTGCCCGGTAATAAATGGTAAGGAAGGTGAACCGTCAAAGAAATTTTTTGTCCGGGCTTTCCCCTTCAATAAACCGTATGTCCAGATTCTTCTGCAAGGAGACTATACTGCCCATAACGTGGCAATCGCCGACCTGAATGCTGACGGAGCTTACGATTATATTATCAAGCAGCCGGACTTCAACACGGATCCCTGGCGCGAGCCAGGCTACTGGAAGCGGAGCAGAACACCATATAAGATTGAGGCTTATACCTCACAGGGGCGTTTTCTCTGGCGATATGATATGGGCTGGGCTATTGAAACCGGCACCTGGTATTCGCCTTATATAGTATACGATCTGGATTGTGACGGCAGGGCTGAGGTTTACACCAAAGCAGGGGAAGGCGACTCCAGGGAGATAGACGGACATGTGCTTGCAGGACCGGAGTACCTGGTGAAAATAGACGGGTTAAGCGGAAAAATCGTAAAAAAAATACCCTGGTTCAGCCGGGAGGGTTTCAATACAGTCAGCCATGTAACCCGCAACTTTCTGACCATTGCTTACCTGGATGGCAAACAACCCTCTCTGATAATGCAGAGAGGCACATATACTATCATTAAGACCGGTGCTTTCGATACCGATCTGAATAAGATCTGGTACTGGGAAGCTTCGGGAGCCGATGAAAAATACAGGGGTCAGGGTCAGCATGGTCTTATCTCAGCTGATATCGATGGAGACGGGCGTGATGAACTGGTTATCGGCTCGGCAGCAATTGACGATAACGGGAAAGCCATGTGGACTACAGGTCTTGGCCATAATGATGTCGGATACGCGGCTGATATTGATCCTAAAAGACCCGGACTGGAAATATTCTACGGACTCGAAACACGCCAGGAAGAAAAGAACGGTGTGTGTCTGGCAGATGCCAAAACAGGCAAGATAATCTGGGGATACAAAGGCCCGACGACACATGTTCACAGCCAGGGAATGCTGGGGGATATCGACGCCTCCCACCCCGGTATGGAATGTTATGCCGGGGAAAGCGACCACAGCAGGTTCTGGCTCTACTCCGCCCAGGGGAAACTGTTATCTGATAAAAGCTTCGGCACTCTCGCACCCAGAGCTCTGTGGTGGGATGCCGATCCACAAAAAGAAATTGAATGTAAAGGCAGGATATTCGATTATAATGGCGGGACAATTATGGAGATTGAAGGCAGGGTAATAGGAATAGCTGATTGTCTGGGTGATTGGAGAGAAGAAATAATAACAAGTCTTCCCGGTGAAATCCGAATTTACTCGACTACGATCCCAACTGATACCCGCCGGATTTGTCTTATGCAGGACAGGCAGTACCGCCTGGGTGTTACAGCGGC
>JADFUQ010000545.1 GCA_015222065.1 Bacteroidota bacterium | reverse complement strand
GGTCATATCCGGCAAGGGGCAATAATCATTCCACATCATTCCCTGTCTCATTCCAAATTGTCTAAAACCTCTTGCGGGACGCTGGAAATCTGCATTATTATAATTCCATCCATATCCATATCCATATCCATAGCCCATACCACCAGGACCTTGACCCCGGCCACGCTGAGCAAACAGACTAGTTCCTGCTATTATCATTAATACTGATAATAATACTGTAATTGTTCTTTTTTCCATTGTTTTCATTTTAATATATTTTTAAGTTCAACTTCTATTGTCTTTCAACACTCATTTGACAATTGTAATTATGTTTTTATTCCAAAGAAATAAATGTTTTTTAAAAACCCCTTACCTGTCAAGAGAATCAGGGGGTCTTCCTTGACCGCGACCAGGGCCCTGATCACCACCGGGACCACGACCAAATCTTCTTCTTCCATAACGAGGGGACTCTCCCCTCCCCCTCATTTCTCTTCCTCTTTTACCAAACTCGTTTAACCTCTCAATCTGTTCCGCAGTAAGATGAGGAGTTAGTTCTTTATGGAATTCTTTCATCAGTACACTGAACTCACCCCTGAAATTTTTCATCAGTTCAAAGTTTTTCTTTGCATATTCATCAACAATCGGTCTGATCGCATCTTTTTGTTCATCGTCTAATTCAAGCATATGTTCCATCATGAATTTGAAGCCTTCAGCTGATCCGAATGTACGCAGTTCCCTGATCCGGCTTTCCTTAACCTGTGTGGAAGTTAAATAGCCAATAACAAAACCGATCAACAATGTTGTTAAAAGGAAAATCCCTGATTTAATTTTTGTATTCATATCATTAATATATTACTTTTCATATAAAAGAACACTGATAAGATTATCTTCCGAAATCGGATCAACACCTGTGAAGGTATTGATATTCAGTGAACCATGTGATATATACAGGCTGATAACTAAAAGTAAAATAACTACAACACCGGAAATGGCAATGCGATTGAACATAGAAGTAAAGTTTCTGCTAAAATCCATCGATATCACTTTACCCTTTTTCTCATCACTAACAGCCTGCATAACGCGGCTACGGAACCCATCAGAAAAACTGTAATTCCTTGATGATAGCAGTTTCCCGACTTTATTAAGCTTTATTTTCTCTTCCCTGAGTTCTGAAGATCTCTTAAGAGCCTGCTGAAGTTGTTTATCTTCTTCCGCGGTAAGTTGATCGTTCATTGAACGAATTAAAAGATCATACATTTCCTGGTTAATCATAATATATTGTATTTGTCATTAATTTTCTGGTTACTGGTTACTGGTTACTGGTTACTGGTCCGCATTTTCTATACACTTGTTCTTTGTTCTTCGCTCTTTGCTCTTTGCTCCTTGCTCTCTGCTCTCTGCTCTTTGCTCCTTTAAGCTAATGGTTCCAATATTTTCCTTAATTCTTTCTGTCCTCTTGCCAAACGCGATAAAATTGTTCCCGCAGGAACATTAAGTATTGAAGCAGCTTCTTTAGTACTGTATCCCTGGAGCATTCTTAATACAACAACCGACCGGAATTCAGGTTTTAAAGCCAGTAAAGCGTTATCAATAAGCTCCTTCGTATCCGATTCATCCCCATGGTTCCTTTCTTCAGGTATATTAAATTCTTTCTCTTCATCATCCCTGCTGTAAAATAAAGATATTACCTTTTTCTGCTTCTTAATTTCGTTCAGAGAAAGATTTATGGCAATACGGGTAATATAAGTTCCCAATGCTGAGTCCCCCCTGAATTTTTCCAATGAACGGTAAAACCTTATAAAAGTCTCTTGACCCACATCTTCAGCTGCTGCATTATCGCCAAGCATACCCTTCACCGTGCCAGCCACTTGCTGCTCATACCGGCTAACCAGTTCTCCAAAAGCCACATCTTCCCCATGCTTTGCTTTTTCAATCAATTCACTATCACTATAACTGGTGTAATCCCTCACCGACACTTAATCTTTATTAATTAGACAATTCAATTTCCCGTTTTATTCCCGGTAATGTAGTTATAACCTGATTAATTACCAACAAAATACAAAATCGAAGATTTCTGTTTTTTCGGGACTGGTTACTGGTTGCTGGTTACTGGTTACTGGTTGCTGGTTACTGGTTGCTGGTTACTGGTTGCTGGTGCTAAATTTCAAGATTCAAGTTTAAGGTTTCAGGTTTTAAGTTCTTTTAACCTCAAACATCTTCAAACTTTAAACTCTTCTCTTCTTTCTTCACCTTTCTCTTCTTTGCGCCTCTGCGTCTCTGCGTCTCTGCGATTCATTCTTCTCTCTTCCTACTCACCCACTCAACTTACTCAACTACTCAACTCTTCTTCAACCTCAAACATTCTTCAAATAATTTATGTCTCATAAGAGCGACTTTGCTAAATTTGCAGTAAGCAAACAACTGGCTCATGGATTTCAACGAGTTGAACGGAAAGATTAAATCCTGCACCAATTGCAGGTTACATAAATCGAGGATAAATTCAATAACAGGGGAAGGCAATTTTCATGCCGGGATTATGATAATCGCCCAGGCACCCGGGAAAGATGAAGACAGTATAGGAAAAATGTTCATAGGCCCCTCGGGGAAAATATTTGACAGGTTATTATTAAATGCAGGGATTCGCAGAGAAGATATATATTTAACTAACCTTATCAAATGTTATCTTCCAAAATGTCGCAGGCCCTCAAAAAATGAAATTGAACAATGCTCAACTTATCTGGATAAGGAGATTGAAATAATTGATCCGAAATTAATTGTAACTCTCGGATTCCATGCTACCCGGTATATCTTTAAAAAATATAACCTTAACAGACCTCCGAAAAAAGAATATAAAAATCTTTTCGGTAAACAGTTCTATGCTAAAAACAGGATAATTTTTCCGGTCAGGCATCCAACTGCTGTATTGTTTAATCCTGAAAAAGAAGAAATATTGCAGGAAAATTATAATCAAATCAGGAAAATTTTGTCATGACAAAGGAATGTGTATGGTAAATAATTCATTAATTTACAGAAAATTTTTTATAAATAGAAAAACAAAAATTATGAAAACCAGAAAAATTATCTATCTGTTTCAGGCAGCTTTATTTCTGCTGCTTTTCACATTTTCATCATGTAAACCAAAAGAAGAAAGCTTCACCTTTGCATTTATTACAGATATTCATGTTCAGCCGGAAGGAGTAGCCACTGAAGGATTCTCAAAAGCTATTGAGAAAATTAATAAAATAAAACCAGACTTTGTTATAACCGGTGGTGACCTGATAATGGATGCCCTGGGACAAACTTACGGTCGCGCTGACAGTCTATACAAGCTTTACCAGGAAATGTCCGGTGATTTTATTATGCCGGTTTATAATACCATGGGAAATCATGAGGTTTTTGGTCTGTATGAAGAAAGCGGTGTTGATTCAACCCATGAATTTTACGGGGAGAAACTTTATGAAAAATTCTTAGGTAAACGGTATTATGCTTTCAATCATAAAGGATGGAGATTCTATATACTCGACTCTGTTGATGAACATCCCGAAGGCGGATATTACGGACACGTCAGTCAGGATCAAATCGATTGGCTTTCTGAAGATCTGAAACAGGTTGATAAAAAGACCCCGATTGTTCTGAGTGTTCATATTCCATTTATCACGGTGCAAAACATGATAAATAAAGGCAGCTATGCTCCTAATAGTAAGGGAAATACAATTAAGAACTCCAAACAGGTACTGGACTTATTCCAGGAATATAATCTTAAACTGGCTCTCCAGGGACATTTGCATGTTCTGGAAGATATGTATACCAGGGACATACACTATATTACGAGCGGAGCAATAAGCGGCAGATGGTGGGCTGGCCCATACCGTGGTACCGGTGAAGGATTTTTATTAATCACTACCAAAGGTGAAAATTTTGAATGGGAATATATGGATTACGGCTGGCATGCACCGGTGGTTAAGGATGAATGGAATAATGAATGAAGAAGTAGGAAGTAAATAGTAAGAAGTAGGGAGGAAGGAGGAAGAGGTGAGTGGTGAGTGGTGAG
>JADFUQ010000544.1 GCA_015222065.1 Bacteroidota bacterium | reverse complement strand
TGAATATTGTAATTTATTTGAATTTTGGTGCTTGTCATTTGGAATTTATCTGCAATTTGGTGCTTGTTTTTTGTGATTTTTTACATTTATTATTGTGTTATAATTGTTTGATTTTTATTTGCTTACTTGCCGACTGTTGACTGCCGACTGATTAGTTACAGTTTTATTATAATGGGATATTTGAATGTTTCTTCATAGGATTGATATCTTTTTTTGTTCCAAGCGTTTTCAATCCACGAATAATTCTAAAACGTGTATTTCTTGGTTCGATAACATCATCAATATATCCAAATTTGGCAGCTTGATAAGGATTTGCAAATTTCATATTGTATTCCGTTTCTTTCTCAGCAATAAATTTTGATCTTTCTTCTAAATCAGCCAGCTCCTTAAGCTTTTTTCCATACAAAATCTCGACAGCCCCCTGCGAACCCATCACAGCTATTTCAGCTGTAGGCCATGCATAATTAAGATCACCTTTCAACTGTTTTGAAGACATAACACAATGGGCTCCCCCATATGATTTTCTAAGTGTAATAGTAATTTTCGGAACAGTTGCTTCACCGTATGCAAACATAAGTTTTGCACCATTGGTTATTATCCCTTCATATTCCTGAGCACTACCGGGAAGAAACCCGGGTACATCAACCAAAGTGACTATCGGGATATTAAAAGCATCACAAAAACGAACAAACCGGGCTGCTTTTTTTGATGCGTTAATATCCAGTACACCTGCCAGAAATATTGGCTGGTTTGCAACTATCCCAACAGGCATCCCATCGAATTTAGCAAAACCTACAATAATATTTTTCGCCCAGCGGCGATGGATCTCCAGAAATTCGCCATTGTCAATAATTGAATATATAATTTCTCTAACATCATATGATTGACTGGTTCTTTCAGGGATTATTTCGTTAAGCGAATCTTCATGCCTGTCTATCGGATCGTTACATTCTGTCTGTGGCGGATCTTCAAGATTATTCTGAGGCATGTAGCAAAGCAATTTGCGAATAAGCATCAATCCCTCTTCTTCATTATCTGCAACAAAATGTGTTACCCCCGATTTAGAACCATGAACACTTGCACCGCCTAAATCCTCGATTGTGATACTCTCACCTGTAACAGCTTTGGTTACTTTTGGACCGGTAACAAACATATGACTGGTTTTATCACTCATAATTATAAAATCGGTAAGAGCAGGTGAATAGACTGCACCTCCGGCACAAGGACCAAACACTGCTGATATCTGCGGTACAACACCGGATGCAAGAATATTGCGTTCAAAAATCTCTGCGTAACCGGCCAGACTATGAACTCCTTCCTGTATGCGGGCTCCACCACTATCATTTATGCCAATAATAGGAGCTCCAACCTTCACAGCCTGGTCCATTACTTTACAAATTTTTTTCGCGAAAGTTTCTGATAATGATCCCCCAAAAACGGTAAAATCCTGGGAAAAAATGTAAACAACCCTGCCATCAATAGTTCCGTGTCCGGTTATCACTCCATCCGAAAGATATTGCTTATCAGCCAGACCAAAATCTCTACAGCGATGAGTAACAAACATATCAAACTCCTCAAAGCTTCCTTCATCAAGCAGTATTTCAATCCTTTCGCGTGCAGTAAATTTGCCTTTATTATGCTGGCTTTTAATGCGTTTCTCTCCACCCCCAAGTTTAGCCTTTTCGCGCAGTTCAATCAGTTCTTTAAGTTTTTGCTGATTATCCATAATTTTAATTTCATTGTACCGTAATATCAGTATTTATGGCTTGATAATGATTGTTTTTATTATACTTTGCATTATTAAGTCGGCAGTCTACAGTCTTCAGTCGGCAATCTGAAGACTGGACTATTTATACTTTTCAGGATTTTGAATCATATGATTAAGTAATCGTCCGATTTCTTCAGATCGGTTATTAAAATCATCAAAAAATTCTTTTGGTATATATTCACAGGCAAGTGCAAAATCAAGCCAAACCTGGGTTTCGGTGTTTTCCATATCTGAATCAGAAATCTTGCTTACAAAATGAGCTTCATACAGACGTTTACGATATCCTTCACCGATATTTGAACAAACAGCTCTTGAGGATCTTCTTATCTGATTGGTCAAAGAGTAAAGTTCATCTTTAGGAAATTTCTTGCTAATATGATAAATATCCATTGCAAAAGCAAAGGCTTTTTTATATACAGTTAAGTTTCTAAATCCAGTTGCCATTGTGTTATAATTATTTGATTGTTACTTGCTTACTTTCTTTCTTTGTTGCCGACTGTGGACTGTGGACTGCCGACTATAAACTAATTATTTATGAAACCTGAAAATTAAGGTTTTATTAATCAATATGTGAAACTATACTATTCCTCCTTTTTCTCACAAAGTTCGGTCAATACTCCAAAAGTTGATTTGGGATGAAGAAAACCGATATCCATTCCCTCTGCTCCTTTTCTGGAAACATTATCAATAAGTCTTACTCCTTTTTCTTCAACTTCTTTCAGCTTCTGGTTAATATTACTAACTGCAAAAGCAATATGGTGGATGCCTTCTCCTTTTTTTGAAATAAATTTCGCAACAGGACTTTCAGGATCAGTAGGTTCAAGTAACTCAATCTTTGTTTGCCCTACTTTAAAAAAAGCCGTTTTTACTTTTTGGTCTTTTACTTCTTCTATATTATAACAATCCAGTCCTAGTACTTTTTCGTAATAAGGGATAGCTTCATCCAGGCTTGAAACTGCTATTCCAATGTGTTCAATATGAGATGGATTCATGATATGTATTTATTTTTTTGCAAATTTAAAGTTTAATAACCAATAAGTTGTATGACTTTTGTCAATCAAATGATAAGTTACAATTGTTATTAAACATGATTAATTATAATTTGTTCATAAACTAAAATGCTTGCTTAATTTATGAAATTCCAAATAACAAAAAACAAATAACAAATATCAATTACCAAATGACCGAAACAACTTTGAATATTGTGATTTGGGTTATTGAGGTTTATTTATTCACAAGATAATTAATTTTCAAAGGTGTTCATGAGACCACTTCGTTTAGTTGTGTTTTGCCTGCCCCGTAGGGAAGTTTACCCTGTGAAATTGCAAAGCAGTATTTAACAGGGCATGACCGTACGGGGGTGCTTGT
>JADFUQ010000543.1 GCA_015222065.1 Bacteroidota bacterium | reverse complement strand
CTGATTTTTTATCTTTATTCTTAAACTTCTATGCCCCCTTGAATCTTGACTAATTAACAACAAGGGTCAAACGTAGACTTGATCCCATTCCCTATTGTTAAATGTATAGGGTATCTTTCCATATCATACCTATGCGAATGCTAAGGTAACCGGCAACTGCCCTTGGAGCGAAGCGGAAGGGGCAGTTGTCCGGTTGACCGCCGGGTTAGACCTTGCCCAAACATTTTTTTACCCCTATTCAACCTCCTTGCCGACAATTTTTTCCAAATACTATCTGCAAGTTTTATTTCATTATCCGTAAAGCCGTATCCTTTTTTCAAGATATGTTCATTAGTGATTTTTAAAATTTCGTCAATAGGTTTCTTTGCCCGCATCATTCGGTCAATCTGGGCAAGTAATAATTCATTTTCATCATTGTAGGGAAGCAGGATTTTCTCGGTTTCACTCGGCATCAGTTCCAGAACACCACCGCCATACGAGCGGCCGGAAATTTCTGAGAATGCCAACGAAAGAGAATTATAGAAACTGGCTACAAAAGCATTGATCTTGGTTTTCGGTTTCACAAAAACCCGGTGCATGGTGTCCGTTGTATATGCTCCTGCTTCATTCACTATCAGTTTTGGGAAAAGGTTGTTTCTCCTGATAAATAAAGCTTCTGATAGTTTGATGGAAGGCACTACAAACCAGTCGTCACGGATACTTGTTTTATAGCCTTTATTGATTCCCATTGATTCGCCCATTAAAATATAGGAGTTGGCTCCTTTATGACCGTCCAATTCCTTCCTTGACGGAAAAATGAGTAAATGGGCTTTGGCCTTGGTCATCCGGTTTTGTTTCCAATCTTCTTTATTGAAGATAATGCTGTTTACCTGCACACTTCGTCCAACCATGGGTTTTGCAAATTCCTGCAGGTTGTATCCTTCTACAACCTTAAGCGAAACAGTAAAGTAATCATTTGCCCCTGTTGTTATACCAACCTCAACGTTGGCATAATCACCGATTTTGGGAATGGATTTCTTCTGTGCTACTGTTTCAAGAAAGTCGATTTCTTCCTGTTCCAAAAAGTAGAATGTCCATTTATTGCTTTTGAAGTCAGTCTGTTTTTCGAGACGTTTTAGTTTGTTTATTTCCAAGGTTTCCAGTTCCGAAGCGTCTCCCAGTTCCAAATGTTCGATCAGGTGGCTGTCCGTTCCAGTTTTTTCACAAAGGAGCAAAACTACCTCCTGTTGAATGTCAGGGAATACTAGTTTTTTGAATGAAACAATATTGATTTTGTTGTAAAAAAGAGCTAAAAACTGCCGGAGTTGTTGTGCATACGATACCTGTAAAATTTCAGCAGGAACCACAAAACCAATTTTACCTTTTTCTTTTAACAACAAGCTAGAACCGACAATAAATGAAACCCAGGCATTAGTAAGTTTGGTGTATTTCAGCCCGGCTCGATTAAATATTTTTGCAGCTTCTTTCTGCTGTGCCTCATCAAAATATTGATAGCGTATATAAGGCGGATTTCCTACAACAAAATCAAAACGTTCGCTGGTTTCATTGCAATACGAATGAAAATCAGTGTTTAAAACAGCCTTATTGTTCAGACTAATGTTATCAGCCTTTTCAGCTTCTGTTTCATCAAGTTCAATGGCCGTTATTTTGTTGAACTTATAATTTTGTTTCTTTAAATGTTTCAGAAAAACACCGTCTCCACAGCTTGGTTCAAGAATATCATAGGACGAACTCCCATTAATTCCCCACATTAAAATGAAAGCGGCAATGGGTTCGGGCGTGTAAAATCCACCCCTAAGTTTCTCTGCTGATGCATGTTTAATTAGCTTCATATATTTCTCTTATTAGAGGGATTAATGAATCATCTTTTTTTAAACCGTATAGCTTTTTTAAAAATTCATTCAGGTCGTTCTTCAAAGCATCAAATTCTCTTTGATGTTTAGTTAGTTTTCGTTTGTCTTTTTGATTTTGGTCTATTTCATCCTGTTTCTTAATCAGGTTTTTCTGGATCTTCATGATTTTATTATGAAAAGCTTTATCCGTTTTATTGTTAAAATCAATGCTCCGGATGGGCAAGCGTTTCAGGACTTTTGTCCCTCTGGCGATATAACCGCCTCTGAAAACTTCACCCAAAAGGGCAGAATACCATTCCAGGTATTTGGAGTTAAGTAAAGCCTGAATGTAGTATATTGAATAAGGCGAACCCTGTGGTAAAGCAACTACACAATATCCTGCTGTTCCACCTGATGAAATCAATGTACCATGAAAGTCAATGGCGTATTTGTCACCAACAGATAATACACCGACAATTATTTTTTTAGGCAGTCCGCATTTATCCAAACTTTGATGCCTGCCGTACCTATGCCATTCATTTTTGGTTTGCGGTTCGGGTTTTATATCCCGTTTTGGGTCATTAAGAATATTCTTATAATGTTGCAGGTATTTGTAGGCAATAGGAAAATTCTTTTTTATATTCTTCAAAGAGATTAAGTCAGCACCTGTTTCTGTTTGTTTATAAGGGTATATAACCCGAGCATTGGGGTTGAAAGTGCGATACGTATTTAAATTATCATCCCCTGATGAAGTTTGAAAATACGGTTTGGTCATGGCCTTTTCTATTTTCCATTCCACACCTTTTTTCTCAAAATAGTAGTGTGTTTTATCCTCTCTGGTCGGTTGAAAAATATAAATCGCATTGGCACTAGTTTGAATGCCGTTAAAAATTCCTTCACGACCTACAATTTCTTCCAGTAAAACACTTTGTGTATTGATTTTATTAAATGCCAATTTTAGTTCGGGAGGTACAAGTACCCAAACTTCTTTATTCAAGCTATCAGTTTTTATAATTTGATATTCAATGTTATCTTTTTCACTGGCCTTCCATGTATTAAGGCTTCGTATTTCGGTATAACTAAATGATGGCATTTTCTCTTTTCTGAGAATTAGCAAACAAGTGTAAGTTGTCTTGCTGTTGAAGACCTGATTGGCTCCAAAGGAAATAATGGTGTGTATGTAACCTTTTTCCTGTAAAAAACTCCTGAGTTTTATCCCTGCACCTACTTTGGCAAATTTGCTCGGAACGATATATCCAAACCAGCCTTTGTCTTTTAGCAATTCAATTGCCCGTTCAATAAAGACAAAATACTTATCAAACTGTTTGTGGGCAAAAGTGTATTTTTTCTTGTATATGGGAAGTTCAAGCGGGGTTAGCCGCTTCATATCTTCCGATTTCATATATGGCGGATTGCCAACAATTACATCATACTGTTCCTTACCAAAATCAAATGGATTTATTTCGGATTTGGCTTTTTTATCCTTAATATCTTGCGGAGCAATTAGTGTGTTCCCAAAATGGATATTACTGCTCAGGTCAGGCAGGATGGGAATTTTTGTATTGATGGAACTATGGTCTTCTCCTTCCAGAAGCTTAAGCAACAATCCGAACTTAGCAGCTTCTACCGCATTATAATCTTTGTCTGTCCCGAAAATGCAACTTAGCAAAAGCTCTCGTTTTAAATCAAACGGCAACTTATAAGTGTTAATGTTGGTCTGAATTAGCTTGGAGTTATCATTTGACAGAAAATAGTCGACCAAAGCATCAGTCAATAGTTGGAATAATTCCAAGAGGAACGTACCAGAACCGCAAGCAATATCAGCCATTTTAGAGTCAAGAACGTCTTTATCTGTTTTTCCCTCACAAAATGAAACAACGGTTTGGCTTAAGATAGATTTAATGATGTAGTTGGGCGTGGTAATTATATCCCGATCAATATTTTCTGGCTTTCTGGCGAGTTCAATTTTACCGCCCTTAATAGCAAGTTTTTCTGAAAGAAAAATTTCATATATACTGCCTAATACATCAGATGAAAATACTGCAAAAGAGTAAGGACTTTGAGGGTAGTAAAGTTGTTTGATGATTGACCAGAAAACCGAGCTAATGTTTCCAATGATTTTTTCAGAAAGAAACTGGTCAAATAAGCCGGAATTGTATTTTTTGTCTGCCTGGTCGAATTTTTTTAGTAACGCTTTGAAGTCTTTCTTGTCAGCAAATTGTAACAGGGTTTGGTATGTTTCCAAATCCCTGTCCTCACAGACACGGAGAAAGATAATCCGGTTGATGTAGCTCTGAACATAGTCGTTGAGCAACTGTTCTGAAATATGGGGGGCATGCTTGTATATCTCTGCCCCAAGTTGCTTTCTCCATTCGTTGATTTGATTCAGGAAAAGATGGTCAATGCTGAAAAGGCTGAGTTTTTCTTCAATGCTTTTCCATTCTTCATCAAACTGACTTGTATATACTGATTCTCGGCCAAGCAAGGATTTTAATTCTTTAAACTTATCCGTATACTCGGTGTAATGGTATTTCTTAATCAGTGCCTTGTTGTGACTGTCGTCTTTTTCAACTTTAAACGAGCAGTCATAAATCAACAGGTATTCAAAATTGGAAAGTACCGATACTTTAAGTTTCGCTGTAAACCCGTACCGTCTTATTTGTTTTGCATTGTCAACATTGGTGTCAATGGAGACACTGGGTTTCTTTGCTTCAAGGAAAAATTTCCGTTCCGAAAAAAGTCTGAAAGTGTAATCCGGCTTTTTGGAGTTTTCTGATGCATTTGCCTTTAATGCTTCTTCCAGTAGAACTTCTCGTTCATTGGTTGGTTTGCCTGTTGTGTTTTTGATGTCCCAACCCAAAAGCTCAAATAGCGTATCCAGAAAATCCGATCTCAATTGCGTCTCGTTGTAAGTCGCCTTGAGATAATTATCTCTGTTGGAATGATATTTTTTTACAAGATCTTTAATGGTCATTTTCATAAACGAATTTTCTTTGTCTTGTAAGGCTAACGTCCACCATCACCCGACTGGCAGGGCATGCCGGATTATGTCAAACAAGTGAAAGAATATCGAAAAACTACAAATATTCAAAGCGGCATCACCCTGCCAGTTGGGTTCCGGGTAAAGGCACCGGTTACCCGGCGCCCTCCCCACAGACCCGTACGTGAAGCTTTCCCTCATACGGTTCCTCGGTT
>JADFUQ010000083.1 GCA_015222065.1 Bacteroidota bacterium | reverse complement strand
TGCAGAAGATAAAAGACAAAAAGTCGAAGATCCTGACAACCAGAGGTTCGTCAGGATAAAAAGCTTGCCACGTGAAATGCGACTAAGGAGCATATTTCACTGTGGTTTAAAGTGAAACAGAGCATAAGAAATTCAGATTACTTTTTTATAGAAAATGTAACCGTATATCAAACATACTATATTATTAGTACTTTTATCTTTATCCCCCGACGCTTCGGTCGGGGTTTACGATTCTCTCCAACTTTTATCTTTTTTCTTTCTGATCAATTTGTGAACCGGAACGAAGTGGAGCTCATCGAAGGTAATTAATCAGGTTAAATAAAAGATTTAAATTTCGAATTATCCCATCCCCTGATTTCATAAAACTCTTTAACTGTACAAACCATTGATGGCTAACACTAATAATATGCCATTTTTATTTTCCTCAGGTACATTTGAATTGTGTTTTCAAGTCCGAAATAAAGAGCATCTGAGATCAGGGCATGTCCGATTGATACTTCTTTCAGTGAAGGGATTTTTTGAACGAAAAAAGTCAGATTATCCAGGTTCAGGTCATGGCCTGCATTTAGCTCCAGTCCTAACTCATTAGCCTTTTCAGCAGCAATGCAGAAAGGTTTAATTGCTTCTTCCCTGTTATTATGGTATTTTGAAGCATATGGTTCGGTATAAAGTTCAATTCTGTTTGTACCGGTATCAATTGCATTCTCAATAATCTGAAGTTCCGCATCAACGAAAATAGATGTTCTGATTCCTTCGTTCTGCAAAATGCCAATTACATCCTTTAAAAACGATTTATTTTTTATTGTATCCCACCCGGCGCTGGAAGTAAGTACCCCCGGGAGATCCGGAACTAATGTTACCTGGTGTGGTTTCATTGGTAATACAAGCTTAAGAAATCTATCAGATGGATACCCTTCAATATTAAACTCAGTTGTGATTAATGGTTTAATATCTTTTACATCCTGGTAGCGGATATGTCTTTCATCTGGTCTGGGATGAACAGTAATGCCTTGTGCCCCAAATCTTTGACAGTCAGTAGTTGCTTTTAACAGGTCTGGTATATTTCCTCCACGGGCATTTCTTAGAGTGGCAATTTTGTTTATGTTTACACTTAAACGTGTCATAAAATCAATTATACTTTCGTAATGGATATAAAAATTTGTATTTTTAACTACAAAATTAACTGTTTTTTTAATATGTGAGTAATGCTGGCAAAAGATTTATTATCTGATGTGGTACCTGCATTGAAAACCTCTGATACAGGTTTGCGGGCATTGAGCTGGATGGAAATATTCCGGATTTCTCATTTGCCTATTGTAAATAATCAGGAGTTTCTTGGTCTGATTTCTGATACTGATATCTATGATTTAAATATGGCTGATGAACCGATTGGTAACCATAAGTTATCATTATTCAGTCCATATGTGGTGTATGACCAACATATTTATGATGTGATGAAACTGGTAGCTGAGAATCGTCTTACGGTTGTGCCGGTTCTGAATGAAAAGAAAGAATATATGGGACTGATAACGATGAATGAGTTGTTATATCATTTTGCCGAAATGTCTGCTTTAAAAGACCCGGGAGGATTAATTGTACTTGAACTTAATCAAAATGACTATTCATTGACTCACATTGCACAGATAGTTGAAGGTAATGATGCGAAGATTTTGAGCGCTTATGTGTCTTCTCCGGATCAATCCACTAAGCTTGAGGTTACTCTCAAGATTAATCGCACCGACCTGACCTCTATTGTTCAAACACTGAACCGGTATAATTATAATATTAAAGCTTCATATATGGAGGATCAAAATATGGATAGCTTTTATAGCAACCGGTATGAATCATTTATGCGTTTTCTGAATATTTAGTTCTGAAAAGTAATTTTTTAATACATGATTGCAGCAATATATGGTAAATCATTTGGGCAGGATTTTTATCAGCCTATCAAGGATTTCTTTGACATCTTACTAAGAGAAGGCACAGATATCATTATTTATGAACCGTTTAAACAATTTCTGAAATCCGGTCCTGATTATTCACCCCGGGTGAAAGGTTTATTTAATTCTCATACCGACCTTCCGGATAATACAGATATGATATTTAGTATTGGTGGTGACGGAACTTTTCTTGAGACGGTTTCTCTGGTGAGGGAGAAAGGGATACCGATCGTGGGTATAAATAGCGGACATCTTGGATTTCTGGCAACAATCTCGCAGGAAAAACTGCCTGGATCTATGAATGCTATTTTAAGCAAGAAATATTCTGTTGAAGAAAGGACACTACTTAAGCTGGATTTTCCGGGAGCAAAAAAGGATGATTTTAACTATGCTCTGAACGAAGTGTCCATTGAGAAAGCCGGATCAACAATGATCACGATTCATACTTATGTAAATGGCGAATTTCTTAATTCATATTGGGCTGATGGTTTGATCATTTCAACCCCCACCGGTTCCACTGCATATTCATTAAGTGTCGGGGGGCCAATAGTGATACCCGGGTCAAATGACATTATTATTTCTCCCATTTCTCCACATAACTTAACTGTCCGTCCTTTAATTATTCCTGATGAGGATGAACTAACACTACGGGTGGAGGGCAGAGATGAAAAATATATCGCTGCTGTCGATTCCAGATCTGTTATACTGTCCAATAAAATAGAGGTGCGGGTAAAACGGGCTGAATTCAAAATAAAAATATTGAAACTTGAGGATCATAGTTATTACAGTACCCTTCGGAATAAACTAATGTGGGGAGCAGACAAAAGGAATTGGTAAATTAAACAAAAACAAAGATTTTTATCTAATTATCCTGAAATCCGGGTAAAAAATCTTTAAAGTACCGGGCAATAAAATATTCTCTTAAGAGTTAAGAACATAGCTTCGCAATTTTACTTTGTAAAATATTGCTTTGTAATAAATCTTCGATTTTCGTTAATTTTCGAGGACTCGAAAAATTAAGCAAACAAGTTTGCAGTTTTACGGGAGTTGAGGCTAAGGAAGATAAATGGTTTTAGAGTTTCAAGAAATTAATATTTGAAATGACATATAAAGTCAAAAAAATTAAGTCTAAATGAAGGCTAAAAAGTTAATATGTGTAGTTAGGAACCTTAGCCTTAGCCTCAGCTTATTAATTATTAATTAACGAATAATTTTGAACCGAACTTACGATCTCAACGAAGTTAAATTACTATACATTTAAATACTGTCAGGATAAAGTTGTTTTTTTTTATAAATTTGTAATAAATAACCTGACGAAATTATGAAAAAGCTCTTATTTTTCTTAATTGCTTCTTTTATATTCAATCTGACTATTGATGCACAAGTATGGAGAATGAGGAGGTATGAAGCTGTTTGCGGTATTGGTACAACCCACTATTTTGGTGATATTGGGGGATGGTCAAAGGATGAGAACATTCTCGGTTTAAAGGATATTGACATTACACAGATTCGGCCTAGTATTTATGTTGGATTCAGATATAAGTTATACGAAGAACTTGCCCTGAAGCTAAATCTTATTTATGGATATTTGCACGGTGACGATTCCGGTGATGCCAATAATAGTAGAAATTTTAAATTTTATACAGGCATTTTTGAACCATCTATTCAGGTTGAATACGCTTTTATTAAGGAGAGAGAGGCTATGAGCTACCTGATGATGAAAGGCAGAGGGATGAGTCAGTTTCATCCTTCAATCAGTGCTTATGCTTTTATTGGCTTTGGCGGGGCTTTTTTTAAGATTACTAAGAAAGAAAACCTGCAGAATGTTGATCTTGAATATACTCCGGCAGCATTAGTAGTTCCTGTAGGTATAGGTTTTAAATACGGGCTGAACACAAACTGGTCAATTGGATTTGATCTGGGTGAAAGGTTTACTACATCGGATTATATTGATGGATATACCTCAGAATTTTCTAAGTCGAAAGATGTATATTTTTTCGGAGTGATAAACATGGTGTATAAAATTGAAACGGGATCAAACGGATTACCGGTTTTTAAAAAATAGAATTCCGGGCGAAGCTGGAAAAAATGAAAAAAATTATTATCATTGCAGTTTTTTCGGGGATAATTATTGGTGCGAAGGCGCAAAAGAAAGCTGATTTAGGAATTTTTGGAGGTGGTTCATATTACCTGGGAGATATTAATCAATCAAAACAGTTTTATTCCCTTTCATATGCCTTTGGCGGATTGTACAGGTATAACATAAATCCAAGGTATACAATTAGGGGCAGTGTCTATTATGGGAATTTGCAGGCTGATGATCAGGATTTCAACAACCAGTTTCAACAAAGTAGAGATAGTCGTTTTTCAGGTACTGTACTGGATGCTACCCTGCAGTTTGAGTTTAATTTTATGCCATACAGTACATTTGGCAAATCGGGAGAATATGCCGTTTATACAACCGGGGGAATTGGGATAGCGTTCATAAATACCTCAAAATCAGCACCAACATACAAATTAGTTATTCCATTCGGGGTTGGAGCTAAAGTGAATCTTGGTAAAAAAATGGGAATTGGTATTGAGTGGGGTTTTAGGAAAATGTTTTATGATGGGTTGGATGGATGTGAAAACCCGATCGATCCGGAATACCAGTCGTTCATTCATAATTTTGATTGGTACTCAATAGCAGGTATTTCTTTAACATATAAAATTTATAGTGGTTTGGATGATTGTCCGGCATATTGGGATAAAAAGGTAATTGAAAAATGATACTAAAAGAAGAAATATCAAGGGAGAAATTACCCAATCACGTCGCTATTATTATGGATGGTAATGGCCGTTGGGCAAAACAAAAAGGAAAAGACAGAATATTTGGTCATAAAAATGGGGTTGCCGCTGTTAGAGAAGTTACAGAATCAGCTGCCGAGATTGGAATAAAGTATCTTACTCTTTATGCTTTTTCAACTGAAAACTGGAGTCGTCCGTCGAAAGAGGTTAATGCAATTATGTCTCTACTGGTTTCTTCGATAAGTGTAGAAACAAAAACATTGATGAAAAATAAGGTGCGTCTGTTGACCATTGGTGATACATCAAGATTGCCTGTTAAGGTTTACAAAAAGCTGGAAGATACTATTAAAAAAACATCAGAAAACAACGGGCTTTCGTTGGTGCTTGCTCTAAGCTATAGTTCCCGGTGGGAGATACTTAACGCGGTTAAAAATATAGCTTCAGAAATAAACAAAGGGAAAATTGATTTGAACCAGGTAAATGAAAAAATTTTTTCAAGTTTTCTTTGCACAAAAAAAATTCCGGATCCTGAATTATTGATCAGAACAAGCGGAGAGCAAAGAATAAGCAATTTTCTTCTTTGGCAAATAGCTTATTCTGAACTTTATTTTACTAATAAATTGTGGCCCGATTTTAAGAAGGAGGATTTTTACACTGCGATTTTAGATTTTCAATCTCGCGAACGAAGATTTGGCAAAATTAGTGAACAAGTTAATTATTAATTATGATTGGTAGAAAAAAGATAAGATATATACAGGCAATACTTCTGATATTTATGCTTTCCCCATTTGTTATGTTTTCACAGGAAGACAAGGAGACTAACTATCAAGAGGTTATGGATTATTTTAATCCTGACGAATATATTATTGGGGGTATTTCAATTTCAGGAATCAAATACCTTGATGAAAATATCCTTGTCCAGATTTCAGGACTCAAAGAGGGTGATAAAATATTGGTACCCGGTGAGCGAATAACCATGGCAGTAGAAAAAATGTGGTCGCAGGGACTTTTTTCGGATGTGAGAATAACCAAAAAAACTATTTCGGGCGATTCGGTTTTTCTTGATATATATCTTCAGGAAAGGGCAAGACTATCCAGATTTGAATTTACCGGAATTTCAAAAAGTGAGCGAAAAGACTTACTGGAAAAGATTAATTTGCTAAAGGGTAGCCAGGTTACCGAGAATATCATTAGTAATTCAAAAAGGATAATAAAAGACCACTTTGTTGAAAAAGGATTTTACGAAATTGAAGTTGATATTTCAAAAAGGGATGATCCTGACCGGAACAATAGTTTGATACTGAAAGCTGATATCCTTAAAGCTGAAAGAATAAAGATCAAGGATATTGAATTTAAGGGGAATATGGTGTTTTCCGATAAGAAACTACAGCGGAAAATGAAGAATACTAAAAAGAAAAACCTAAATATTTTCAAAGCATCAAAATATATCCCCGAAAAGCTTAAGGAAGATAAAACAAGTCTTAACGAACTTTATAATGAGTACGGGTATCGCGATTTTGAAATTCTGAGTGATTCGATATATACTGTGAATGAAGAGAGAATAGGAATGGTAATTGAGCTTGATGAAGGAGATCAATACTTCCATGGAGATATCAAGTGGGTTGGAAATACAAAATTCCCGTCGGAACTGTTGAATAGGGTTCTCGGAATTAAAACCGGAGATATTTACAACAAAACCTTGCTGGAAGAAAGATTATTTTATGATGAAGATGCGGTTAATTCAGTTTATATGGATAATGGCTATCTCTTTTTACAGATCAATCCGGTTGAAGTGCAGGTTGAAGATGACTCAATTGATCTGGAGATGCAGGTTTACGAGGGGAAACCGGCCTATATTGACCGTGTGATCATTAAAGGCAATACAAAAACAAATGAGCATGTTGTCAGACGTGAATTAAGAACCCTTCCCGGCGAATTATTCAGCAAAAGTGATATTATGCGTTCAGCCAGGGAAATTGCCCAGCTTGGCCATTTTGATCCTGAAAAAATTTCGCCTAATCCAATTCCAAATCAGGCTGAGGGAACTGTTGATCTGGAATATGACCTGGAAGAAAAAGCTAATGATCAATTTGAAATTTCCGGAGGATGGGGTGCAAATATGTTAATAGGTACAATTGGCCTCCGGTTCAACAATTTTTCTTTCCGTAAAATCCTGGATTTTAAAGCCTGGAGGCCGGTACCGACAGGCGACGGACAGACATTAAGCTTAAGAGCACAGTCAAACGGAAGGTATTACCAGTCATATAACCTCACATTTGTTGAACCCTGGTTTGGTGGTAAAAAACCCAACTCTTTTACATTTTCACTTTTTAAATCCCTCCAGACAAACGGAAGAGCAAAGGGTGAAAGTGGAAGGGAATCATTAAATATTGATGGTGGTGCTCTTGGTTTGGGAAAAAGATTAAGCTGGCCAGACGATTTTTTTCACTGGTATAACGAAATAAGTTACCAGAACTATGAACTGAACAACTGGAGAAGGTATTTTCTATTCTCTGACGGACGGTCAAATAATTTTAGTTTTAAAACGCGTTTGGCAAGACATTCTACCGGAGTAAGTCCCATC
This sequence comes from Bacteroidota bacterium, assembly GCA_015222065.1. Classification (GTDB taxonomy): domain Bacteria; phylum Bacteroidota; class Bacteroidia; order Bacteroidales; family VadinHA17; genus JADFUQ01. Next base: position 10,752 of record JADFUQ010000083.1, on the reverse strand, counting down.
TATCCCACTTATGGTTCCAGTTTCTCATTGAGCCTTCAAGTCACACCTCCCTATTCAGCTATTACCGGCAAAGATCTTTCAGCCCCGGATATAGCTGATAATGTGAAGTATAAGTGGATAGAATATCATAAATGGGGATTTAAAGCCGACTGGTATCTTACTTTGGCAGGGAAATTGGTATTGAATACTAAAGCGGCCTTTGGTTATCTTGGCTATTACAATGAGGATATCGGTCCTTCACCATTTGAAGGTTACGACCTCGGTGGTGACGGAATGACAGGATACAGCCTCTACGGGAGGGAAACCATAGCCCAGCGAGGATATGAAAATGGTTCTTTGACACCGACACTTGTAACTGGACAGAAATCTGGAAATTTGTACGAGAAACTAACATTGGAACTAAGGTATCCTATTTCAATGAATCCACAAGCAACCCTCTTTGCACTTATATTTGCCGAGGCTGGTAATGCATGGTATAGTTTCGAGGATTTTAACCCCTACAAGATCAAAAGAGCTGTGGGTGTTGGGCTAAGAGCTTTTCTGCCGATGTTTGGACTTCTGGGAATTGATTATGGTTATGGATTTGATGAAATTCCGGGTAATCCGGATGCCAACGGAGGACATTTCCATTTTATGATAGGCCAGCAATTTTAATTAGTTTATTAACCAAAAACAGAATTAGTCATGAAAAAAATAATGATCACATTTGGAATTCTTATCCTTTCGGCAGGTTTTACACTTGCCCAAAGATATGCATTTGTTGATACTGAATATATTTTAAGTAATATTCCTTCATACAAAGCTTCTCAGGATAAATTAGATCAGTTTTCAAAAGAATGGGAAAAAGAAGTATCTGATGGATATGCTGAAGTTGAGAAATTATATAAGGATTATCAGAACGAACAGGTTCTGCTTACCCGGGAAATGAAGATAAAAAGAGAAGAAGAAATTATTGGTAAGGAAAAAGCTGTTAAGGAATTACAGAATAAGTATTTTGGACGCGAAGGGGATCTTTATAAAAAGCGGCAGGAACTTATTAAGCCTATTCAGGATGAGGTGTATAATGCTGTTAAAGAAATTGCTGTTGAGGGAAATTATGCTGTTATTTTTGATACAGCAAGTGGACCAAGCATGCTTTATACCAACCCGAAGTATGATCTTAGTGATGATGTTTTAGAAAAATTGGGTTATAAAAATTAATTAGTTATTTTTGTGCGAATTTTGAATGAATAATAAAATAAGAAGAAATGAAAAATTTAATGAAATTAATTGTTATAACTCTATTCCTGTTTTCCGGAACGGTAGTAAATGCTCAAAATTTTAAATTTGGTCATATAAATAGCCAGGAGATATTGAGTTTAATGCCGGAAAGGGATAGTGCAGAAGCAAAAATTCAACAGTATGCTAAGGAACTTGAGGGTGAACTTGAAATTATGCAGGTTGAATACAGGAATAAACTGAATGATTATGTTGAAAAACAGGATAATCTAACTCCTCTGGTGAAACAGACAAAAGAACAGGAACTTAATGAACTTGATAGGAGAATTCAGAATTTTACAGCTAGTGCCGAGCAGGAATTACAACAACAGCAAGCTCAGTTAATCCAGCCAATTATTATGAAAGCGGAAAAGGCAATTAAAGATGTGGCAAAAGAAAATGGATTTACATATATCTTTGATCTTGCAAGGGGGGCGGTTATCTATTTTTCTGACCAGAGCGAAGATATTTTGCCCCTGGTTAAAAAGAAACTCGGGCTTGAGGAATAATATTTTTTATTTATAACAGAAAAAATCCATCCCCAATATTGCGGATGGTTTTTTTATTTTTGCACATCTTTTTTGATTATATTCGGAAACTGAATGAAATTATTGTCCTCACAACCGATTGGAATCTTCGATTCCGGAGTGGGTGGTCTGACTGTTGCACATGCCATCAGACAGTTGCTGCCACAGGAAAGCATCATATATTTTGGAGATACTGCCCATCTTCCTTATGGGGATAAATCAGCAAAGTCGATTATTTACTATTCGCGAAAAATCGCCGGTTTTCTTCTCGAGAAAAAATGCAAGACTATTCTGGTTGCATGTAATACTGCTTCTGCATTAGCTTTTACTGATCTTACACAATTTTTTGGTAATAAGGTTCAACTGGTAAATGTAATTGATCCTGTAGTTAATTATATTGGAAAATGTAACTATAATCGAATTGGAGTTATAGGTACTAAAGGGACAATAAATTCCGGAGCATACGAGAAAGCATTGAAAAAAAATGATGCTGAATATGAAGTATTATCATTGGCAACCTCTTTATTTGTGCCAATGATAGAGGAAGGGTTTATTTATGATGATATAAGTAATGCAATTATCAGATCTTACCTCTCCGATAAAAGTATGAAAGATATTGAAACACTTATACTTGGATGCACACACTATCCTATTATTAAGAATCAAATAAGCAAGTTCTTTAATTTTAATATTGATATAATTGATTCAGGAAGGATTGTTGCTGAGTTCCTTAAAAGTAAACTTACCGAAAGGAACCTTTTAAATACCGGGAATTTACAAAAGGATCAATTTTATATCTCCGATTTCACACCATTCTTTGAGAAAATAGCCAAAATGTTTTTTGAGGATGCAATAGACCTCAAAAAAATCGATTTCTGGAATTGAAAAAATGCTTTTTTCTGATCATGAATTCAATATATAAAAATATGTTGTAGGATATTGTTTTGTTTATTTTCTTATTAACAGAACTTTATAAGCTATTCCTGCTGAAAAAAATGTGGGAAAAAATATTTTAGTATCGTAAAATATTTACTTTTGTAAGTAAGCAAATTTTTTTCAAAACCGGAACTGAATCATATAATATATTAAATATTTAAGCTATGAATAAAAAAACCGAAGTCGTTGAACGCGATGAAATGGTTATTAGGTTCTCCGGAGACTCTGGTGATGGGATGCAACTCACCGGAACTCTCTTTTCGAACACAGCTGCTTTATTTGGTAACTACATGTCAACATTTCCCGATTATCCATCAGAGATCCGTGCACCTTCAGGTACTGTGGGTGGAGTTTCCGGATTTCAGGTTCATGTCGGACATTCGGAAGTGAAAACTCCCGGAGATCTTGCTGATGTTTTGGTATCAATGAATCCAGCTGCTCTTAAAGCAAATGCAAAATGGGTCAAGCAGGGAGGAGTAATTATTCTTGATGTTGACAATTTTGATGAAAAAGGAATTAAGAAAGCAGGGTATGATTCAAATCCAATTGGTAAGGAATTTTTAGACAGCTTTATAGTAGTTGAAGCCCCGATTACCAGTCTGACTAAAGAGGCACTCAAGGATATAGAACTCGACAGAAAAAGTATCTTACGAACAAAGAACATGTTCGCTTTGGGGATGGTTTACTGGCTATTCGGTAAATCGCTTGATTATACCGAAAATTTTTTCAAGGAGAAATTCAGGAAAAAACCCATGGTCATTGAAGCCAATAGAAAAGTACTTAAGGCCGGCTACTATTATGCTGAAACAATAGAGGCTTTATGCCCCTATAATGTTAGTCGGGCTAAAATAGAAAAGGGAATATATCGTAATATTAATGGAAATAATGCTATAGCCTGGGGAGTCCTTGCTGCTGCAGAGAAAGCCGGACTGAACGTGTATGTTGGTTCTTACCCGATAACTCCGGCTACCGGTATTCTGGAAGATGTGGCGCTTAGGCGTGACCTGGGGGCTATTACTTTTCAGGCTGAGGATGAAATTGCGGGAATATGTACAACTATTGGAGCGAGTTTTGCCGGGAAACTTGGTGTAACAACAACTTCAGGTCCCGGACTGGCTTTAAAATCTGAAGCTATAGGACTGGCTGTGATAACTGAACTTCCTATAGTAATTATTAATGTGCAAAGAGGTGGCCCTTCAACAGGATTGCCTACAAAAACCGAGCAGGCTGATCTATGGCAGGTATTATATGGCAGGCATGGTGAATGCCCGGTAGTAGTTATTGCTGCAAGTACTCCTTCAAATTGTTTTAAATATGCATTTGAAGCTGCAAAGATTGCCCTTGAACATATGACCCCTGTTATTTTAATGTCAGATGGTTTTCTGGCTAATGGAACTGAACCATGGAGAATCCCCAAAATGGCAGATTATCCTGATATTAAACCTCCTATAGTGAAAGAAGGCAGAAAAGACTGGCAACCATATGCAAGGGATGTTGAAAGGCTTGCACGAACATGGGCACTGCCAGGTACAAGAGGTCTGGAACATAGAATAGGCGGATTGGAAAAAGATGCTCTTAATGGTAATGTTTCTCATGATCCTGAGAATCATGAGAAAATGATAAAAATAAGAGATGAAAAAGTTGAAAGGGTGGTTAATTATATTCCTGATCTTGAGGTGGAAGGGGATGAAGAGAATGATCTTCTTGTTGTTGGCTGGGGCGGTACATACGGACACCTTATTACAGCAGTAAATGAGTTGAGGGAAGAGGGAAAGAAAGTTAGTCTTGCCCATTTTAATTATATCCGGCCTCTGCCAAAAAATACCGGAGATGTTTTCAGAAAATTTAAGAAAATAGTGGTTTGTGAATTAAATCTCGGTCAATTTGCTAATTATCTCAGAATGAAGTATCAGGAATTCAAGTTCAACCAGTATAATAAGATACAGGGACTTCCTTTTACCGTGATTGAACTAAAAAAGAACATCAATAAAATTTTGGAGGATAAATAAAATGTCTGACACAACACATAAACTCACAGTTAAAGATTTGAAGAGTGATCAGGAAGCTCGCTGGTGTCCGGGATGCGGGGATCATGCTGTTATGAACGCGATTCAGCGTGCTCTGATTGAACTGGATATTCCAAAAGAAAATTTTGTATTTGTTTCAGGTATAGGTTGTTCATCCCGTTTTCCATATTATATGGATACCTATGGATTTCATGGAATTCATGGACGGGCTTCGGCTATTGCCTCCGGTGTAAAAATTGCCAATCCCGAACTAAGTGTATGGCAAATTACAGGCGATGGAGATGCCCTTGCTATTGGAGGTAATCACTTTATTCATACTATCCGGAGAAATGTTGATATAAATATCATACTTTTCAATAATCAAATATATGGTCTTACTAAAGGACAATATTCACCTACTTCTTACAAGGGATTCGTAACTAAAACATCACCTTACGGAACAGTCGAAGAACCTTTTCATCCCGGAGAACTTGTAATTGGTGCTCAGGGAAAATTCTTTGCCAGGACAATTGACAGTAATGTGAAGTTATCTACTGAAATTTATATCCAGGCGGGAAAACATAAAGGGACTTCTGTTGTTGAAGTGCTTCAGAATTGCGTTATTTACAATGATAAAATCTATAGTTATCTTACTGATAAAGATGAGAAAGAGAACAGACAATTAATTCTGCACCATAATGAACCAATGATCTTTGGGAAAGATAGCGATAAAGGTATCATTCTGAAAGATAATAAATTGAAGGTAGTAAAGATTGGTGAGAATGAGATAACCAAAGATGATTTATTGGTCCATAATGCAAAAGAAATAAACCCGGGAATACACCTGATGCTGGCAAACATGCAGTATCCTGACTATCCTGTTGCTCTTGGTATTATCAGAAATGTTGATGGAGAGACATATGATTATGATGTAAACCATCAGATGGAGGAAATAAGAGCAAAATCAGATATTAATTGTATTGATGATCTGTTGAATAGCGGAAATACATGGGAATTGTAAAAAAATAAAGAAGTGACTAAAGTGAACTAAAGTTTAAAGTGAACTAAAGTTGAGAAGAGAAGAGTAAGAAGTTTAAAGTGAGCTAAGTTTATACTTTAGGTACTCATATTTTTAGTTCACTATAAGTGCCGATTAGTTAGCTATATTCAAATTAAAAATAAATTATATCCATTCTTACTAATAAACTCATCAACAAATCATTTACAATACTGCATCACTACAACACTGTAAAACAAAATAATTATTACAGCAGTAAATTCATCAGCTTTATTTGGTCTTGATTCTTTTGAAATATTTACTTGTCAGGTTACGATGAATAGTAAAAGCAATTAGGCATTCTGAAAGAAATCAGTTATTTTTATTATTAATTATTGATATGGTTTCATGTATATACTAATTACCAGGAATAACGATGAGTAAAGATAATCAACAAGAAAAAATAATTAGCTCTGAACGTATTGGCAAGAAGGAAATGTTAGGATCTCATGGATTTGATTTCAGTGATACTTCCTTTGATTTGTTAATGCAAACCCGGATTCATAAAGTATTATTGATCTGTAGTAATTATGATGCTTTTATGCTCGAGGAAGATGGAAGGATTGATGAACAGATATTTATTGAATATGTATCTCTGAATTTGCGGTATCCGCCGGTTTTTATTCTGGTCGATTCTGAAGAGAAAGCCTTTCAACGATTGAAGGAAGAAAATATTGATCTTGTTATTACAATGTGGAGCAAAGGTGATATGGATATTTTTGAATTGGGCAGGCAAATAAAGAGAGCCTATGAAAACATTCCAATTGTTGTCCTGACATATTTTTCGAGGGAAATGTCGGTGCGTATCAATAAAGAAGACCTGAGTGCCATTGATTATATTTTTTGCTGGCTTGGTAATGCTAATCTGCTGTTGGCAATAATTAAGCTTATTGAAGATAAGATGAACGCTGAACATGACATTGTTAAAATAGGTGTTCAGGCTATCATTCTTGTTGAAAATTCTATTCGGTTTATATCCTCTTACTTGCCCAATCTGTATACGATCATTCTTAATCAGTCAAAAGAGTTTCAGCAAGAAGCCCTTAATGAGCACCAGGTTATGATGAGAATGAGAGGCAGACCAAAGATCCTGCTTGCAACTACATTTGAGGAAGCCATAGAATTATATAATAAATATAAATATAATGTTCTTGGTATTATTTCAGATATTAGCTTTAATCGAAAAGGCAAAAAGGATGTTAAAGCGGGGATCAGATTATGTAAACTTGTTAAGCAAGACATTGTGAACATGCCATTTGTTCTACAGTCTTCAAACAATAAGTATGAGAAGATTGCAAAAGAAATGAATGTGGATTTCTTATACAAGTATTCAAAAAACCTTTCAATTGAACTACGGAATTTCATAATACAAAATCTGGCCTTTGGGCCTTTTATTTTCCGTGATCCTGTTACGAAAAAGGAAATTGCAAGAGCTGCTAACCTCCAGGATTTCCAGCAGGTTCTTCTGAGTATCCCTGATAATAGCCTTGAATACCATACAAGCCGTGATCATTTTTCAAAATGGCTGAATGCAAGAGCATTATTCCCAATTGCACAAATGTTCAAGTATTTGAACAAGGACGATTTCAGCTCGCTTGATGAGATCAGGAAATTTCTGGACATGACTATTTCCTGTTTCCGTTTTGGTAAGGGGCGTGGGGTAATTGCAAAATTTGAGAAGACTACATATGATAAGTATTCGGTTTTTTCACGAATAGGTGAGGACTCAATCGGAGGTAAAGCAAGGGGGCTTGCTTTTATTAGTTCCCTTATTAAGGAGAAAAAACTTTTCAATAAATATAAGAATGTTGTGATTGTTATTCCAAGGACAGTTGTTTTGAGCACAGATGTCTTTGATGAGTTTATGGAAAATAATGATCTGTACAAAATTGGATTATCTGATCTTGCTGATGAAAAGATACTTCAATATTTTACCAAAGCTGAATTACCCGGTTGGATTTACCAGGATATATATGCTTTTCTTAAGGTATCGAAAAATATACCCATTGCTGTAAGGTCTTCAAGTAAATTGGAAGACTCACATTACCAGCCGTTTGCCGGCATTTACTCCACCTACATGATTCCTCCGCATCATGATAGCAAGGTGATGGTTGCAAAGCTTGCTGATGCCATTAAACAGGTATATGCTTCGGTTTATTTCAAGAGCAGCAAAGCATATATGACAGCAACAGCTAACGTTATTGACGAAGAAAAAATGGGAATAATATTACAGGAGGTTTGTGGAAATCAATATAACAATCGATTCTATCCGACAATTTCAGGTGTGGCAAGGTCACTTAATTTCTATCCTGTCGGATCTGAAAAGCCTGAAGATGGAATTGCCAATGTTGCAATGGGACTCGGTAAGCTGGTTATGGATGGTGGTGCTACTATTCGCTTCTCTCCAAAATACCCTCGTAAAATTCTTCAGTTATCAACACCGGAATTGGCATTGAGAGAATCACAAAAGGAATTTTACGCGCTTGATTTGAATATGGATAGTTTTGTTCCTTCAATTGATGATGGAGTTAATATCCTTAGTTTACCTGTCAGGGAAGCAAAAAATGATAATACTCTGAAATGGGTGGCTTCAACATTCGATTTTGAGAATAGTATTCTGCGGAATGGATATTCCGGCTCAGGTAAACCGGTAATAACGTTTTCCAATATTCTGGAACACAATTCATTTCCTCTGGCTGAGATACTTAAGGATATTCTTAAGACTGGTCAAAGTCAGATGAATAACCCTATCGAGATAGAATTTGCTGTAAATATGGATACTCCTGAAGGATCTCCTAAAGAGTTTAGTTTTTTGCAGATAAGGCCAATAGTTAATGATGAACAATTTGATTCTATTATTCTTGATGATGTAAAGAGTGAAGATACACTCATTATTTCTGATTCTGCTCTGGGAAATGGAGTTTTAGATGGAATTCGTGATCTTGTATATGTTAAGCCTGATGCTTTTGATGCCTCTTTTAACGAAAAGATAGCCGATGACATTGATAAATTAAATACTAAGTTTGCCGGCGAGGGTAAGAATTACATTCTGACAGGACCCGGGCGATGGGGCTCAACTGATCATTGGCTGGGTATCCCCACAAAATGGCCCCAGATTTCACAGGCAAGAATAATCATTGAATCGGGATTGGAAAACTACAGGATAGATCCAAGCCAGGGAACACATTTCTTCCAGAATCTTACATCATTCAGGGTGGGATATTTTACCATTAATCCTTTTATGAATGATGGTTATTATGATATTAAATTTCTGGATAGCATGGAAGCCGTATATGAAGATGACTTTATACGCCATATAAAGTTTTCTGATCCTCTGCTTGTTGTTATTGACGGAAAAAACAGGAAGGGTGTGATTTATAAACCGGGAAAGGGAAGTATAAATAAGGATACCTGAACGAAGCAACTTCAAAAATAATTAGTATCTTTTAGTTAGGATAATTCGCTTAATTCCTAAAAATGAATTTCGAACAAGGAATAACGATTTAAGATTTTTGATGTTAATAAATACCTATTACTTCTAAAATCAAAAATCGTTAATCGATATTCTTATATCATTAGAAAAACATGAAAACGAAAACATTGTTGCCTCTAAAATGTATGAATTCCATTTGTTTTGAGGTGATTTCCTAAATAAATACATATATAAATAATTGAAATACAGACACATTAATATTTAATGAATATCCTAGTTACTACCGAAGGTAGAGAAAATTATATGTATTTCCGGGTTGACATGTAACCTGACCTTCCGCTCAGGCACTCTGTGTATCTACACTTCGGTCAACTTTTTTAACCAGTCCCTGGAGTACTTTGCCCGGACCAACTTCAGTAAATGATGAAGCACCGTCAGCAAGCATGTTTCTAACAGTTTGAGTCCATTTTACCGGTGATGTTAACTGGTCAATTAAATTCTTTCTTATTGTTTGAATATCAGTTGAAGGTTTGGCAGTAGCATTTTGATAAACAGGACAAGCAGGTTCTGAAAAATGTGTCTGTGTAATTGATTTTGTTAGTTCAATTCTTGCAGGTACCATAAGGGGTGAATGAAAAGCTCCTCCAACTTTTAGCTGGGTAACCTTCTTTGCTCCATGTTCCCGGAGTTTATCCATAGCTTTTTGAACACCAATTAAAGATCCGGAGATTACAACCTGACCTGGACTGTTATAATTTGCAGGAATAACAATATCATCAATTTCGTTGCAAACCTGTTCTATCAATTTATCTTCCATCCCCAGTATTGCTGCCATCGTAGATGGCTCTGCCTCACAGGCTTTTTGCATAGCCATTGCCCGTTTACTAACCAGTGTTAGCCCATCTTCAAATAATAATGATTTATTGGCCACAAGGGCTGAAAACTCACCAAGAGAATGTCCTGCAACCATGTCAGGTTTAAAATCTTCTCCTAAAGTTGCGGCAAGGATTGTCGAATGCAAAAAAATGGCAGGTTGGGTTACCTTTGTTTGCTTCAGATCTTCATCAGTTCCCTCAAACATTATATCTGTAATTCTAAAACCCAGAATACTATTAGCTCTCTCAAACATTTCTCTTGCCTGCAACGATGTATTGTATAACTCTTTTCCCATTCCAACAAACTGGGCTCCCTGCCCCGGGAATATATATGCCTTCATAGTAGATTCTTTTAGTTTTCAGGACTCAAAAATAGAAAAAAATTTCATACCCTTTATCCTGTATTTATACTAATTTACCTAAGTTGACAGTTACTGGTTTCTGGTTATTGGTTTCTGGTTTACTGTTAAAAACGTTACTATACTTGCACGGAGTTTGTTTTAGTTGAGTAAGTTAATTGGATGAGTGAGTATTGAATACCCTCTTACTTACTCACCTTACTTACCTACTCACCTCTTTTATTTCTTCATTCAACCACAGTGAAATATGCTCCTTCCCTGGTGAAATATTTTCGTACCTCAAATTTCACAGGGCAAGTGTC
>JADFUQ010000542.1 GCA_015222065.1 Bacteroidota bacterium | reverse complement strand
CAATTACCAAATGACCGAAACTGTTTTGATCATTGAATTTTTGAATATTGTAATTTATTTGAATTTTGGTGCTTGTTTTTTGTAATTTATTTGCAATTTGGTGCTTGTTTTTTGTGATTTTCAATATTTATTTAAACTTTCGGACTTTATAGACGGACATTTATACTTATTATGTGTAGAATTCCCTGTGGAAATTGTTAAATGTGAATGAAATTGTTACGAATAAGCTGAGTTACATGGAAGATCTTGAAAAGTATTTTGAAAAGTTCCGGAAGAATATTATTGGTAATAATTATGAATTTGAAACTCCTTATGGGATAAAAAGGATAATCTATAACGATTGGCTTGCCGGTGGCCGGTTATATGCTCCCATTGAAAAGAAAATCTCTGAAACTTTTGGTCCGTTCGTTGCTAATACACACACTGAAACCAACGAAACCGGCACGTTGATGACTTACAGCTACCACCATGCTCATGATCTGATAAAAGAACACGTAAATGCAGGCCCGAATGATGTTATAATTACTGCAGGTTTTGGTATGACAGCCGTAATTAGCAAGCTTCAGCGGATCATAGGTCTTAAGGGTTGCGGTGGTATCAGGAATAAGGAATGTTTAAAAGAGAAAGAGAAACCGGTTGTTTTTGTCTCCCATATGGAACACCATTCAAACCATACCGCCTGGTATGAAACCCTTGCTGATGTTGTAGTTCTTAAGCCTGATAAAGATCTTTTAATTGATCTTGATGAATTGCGAAATCAGCTTTACAAATTCAAAGACAGAAAATTCAAAATAGGCTCTTTTACCGCTTGTTCAAATGTGACTGGAATTATTACTCCATATTATAAGATGGCAAAAATTATGCATGAATATGGTGGATTATGTTTTATCGATTTTGCTGCTTCAGCACCTTATGTTGATATCAATATGCATCCTGGAGATCCTATGAAAAAACTGGATGCGATCTTTTTCTCCCCACATAAGTTTCTCGGAGGTCCAGGGTCATCAGGGGTACTGATCTTCGATTCAGCAATGTATAATTGTGATGTGCCGGATAATCCGGGTGGAGGAACAGTTGAATGGACAAATCCATGGGGGGGATATAAATATATAGATGATATTGAAGCCAGAGAAGATGGCGGAACCCCGGGATTTCTGCAAGCTATACGGGTTGCACTTGTTATAGAATTAAAGGATCAGATGGGAACTGAGAAAATAAGAAAACGTGAAGAAGAACTGGTTAAAATTGTATTCAGGGAACTGAAAAAACTCTCTTCAATAAAGATACTTGCTGATAATGTTGAAGACCGCCTTGGAGTAATTTCTTTTTATCATGACGAGATACATTATAATCTGATTGTTAAATTGCTGAGTGACAGATACGGGATTCAGACAAGAGGAGGATGTGTCTGTGCTGGAACTTACGGACATTATTTATTGCAAGTCAGTAATAATATGTCTAAAGAAATAACTGACAAGATTGCACACGGTGACCTGTCTGAAAAACCGGGATGGGTTAGATTTTCACTCCATCCTACACAAACAGATGATGAGGTGTACTATTTTGTTAATGCCTTGAAAGAAATTATCGAAAATTATAAAGAGTGGAGAAAAGATTATCTGTATGACAAAACAGTAAATGAGTTTTTTCACAAAGAAGACAAAGTGCTGAAGAAAAAGAAAATAGAGAATTGGTTTTCTTTTTAACCGGATTACCGGGATTGGATTTGGAGGATATTACAAATCAGGAAGAAAATGAAAATAATAGAAGTAGTAAGTGATACACATAAAAAGGACTTTCTGAAAGTTCCAAAATTACTTTATAAAGATGATAAGTATTGGGTATGTCCTCTTGATAGTGAGATCGAGACCATATTTGATCCTGAGAAAAATAATACTTTTAAAAGAGGAGAGGCTATACGCTGGATATTGTATAGTGCCAATGGCGATTTGATAGGAAGAGTTGCAGCTTTTTTTGAGAAAAACTATGCTTCTGTTAATTTTCAACCAACTGGTGGAATGGGTTTTTTCGAGTGTATTGATGATGAAAACGCGGCTTTTAAGCTCTTTGATGTTGCAAAGAATTGGCTGGATGAAAGAGGTATGGAAGCTATGGATGCACCTATAAATTTCGGAGAAAATGATAGTTATTGGGGATTGCTGATTGATGGATTTATTCACCCCGGTATCGGAATGCCTTTTCATAAAACTTACTATAGGGATTTTTTTGAGAACTACGGATTCAGGAACTACTACAATCAATATGCATATCATAAAGACTTAACAAAAGTTCATGTTTTTCCCGAAAGGTTTATGAAAATTGCGACATGGGTGTCAAAAAAACCGGATTATAGTTTTAGGCATTTTAAATATAAAGAAAAGGAGAAATTTATTAATGACCTTGTAACTATATATAATTCAACATGGAATGAATTCAAAGATGATTTTACCCCTCTGGATTATGATGAAATGAAAAAGTCTTTGGAAAAAACAAAACCTTTTATTGATGAGGAACTAATATGGTTTGCCTATTATAATGAAAAACCAGTTTCGTTTTTTTTACTCTTCCCCGACCTGAACCAGATACTCAGGCATATGAACGGGAAAATGCATATTTTTAACAAGCTGAGATTCCTTTACTATAAATATACTCATGAAATGACAAGAATCAGGGGAGTGGTAGCAGGTGTTGATCCGAAATTTCAAAATTCAGGAATAGAATCGGCAATTTTCAAACATCTGTATCACATATTTAAGAAAAAGCCTTATTATAAGGAACTTGAATTATCCTGGATTGGAGATTTCAACCCTAAAATGCAAGCTATATATGAAGCTATTGGCGCTGAAAAGATGAAAACATACATTACCTACAGGTATCTGTTTAACCCTGATGCTGAATTTATGAGATATAAAGATGAAATGAAAAAAATGAAAAAATAATCAGTCGGCAGTCCACAGTCTACAGTCAGCAGTCGGCAAGAAAGCAAATATCAATCAAATAATTATAACACAATTATAAAAGTGAAAAATCACAAAAAACAAGCACCAAATTACAATATTCAAAAATTCAATGATCCAAAGCTGTTTCGGTCATTTGATATTTGAAATTTGAATATTATTTGGTTTTTGTTATTTGCTATTTGTTATTTATCTATTTGGTTCTTTAATTCATAATTTATTTGACTTTATGGATTGACATTAAATAATACAGTCTTCAGATTGCCGACTGAATATTGTAGTCATCCAAAACTAAGGACACTGAATAGTTACGAAAAATTAATTGCGTATTAATTTTGTGGTTTCATATTCAATATGTAATTTTGCAAACCGTTGAAAGATTGCGTTTTTTTCGGTATTGAAAAACTAAAAAAATGAGAAAAGAAATACATCCAAAAGATTACAGGGTAGTTGTTTTTAAAGATATGTCAAACGGAACAACTTTTTATACTAAATCAACTGCACTCTCGAAGGAAAAGATAAAAATGGATGATGGTAAGGAATATCCATTAATTAAGCTCGAGATATCGAATACATCTCATCCTTTTTATACAGGTAAAATGAAGCTTGTTGACAGTACCGGACGTGTGGATAAATTTATGAACAGATATAAATCACATATTGATAAAAAGAAGAATAAGTAACAGAAAGACATACTTTATTAAAAGCTCCGGTTTCACGGGGCTTTTTTTTTGGCACAGGGATTGACATATAAAAAGATAGCGTAGAAAAGGTAAATAATGGAAGAATGGAATACTGGAAAAATGGAATAATGGAATGTTGGGAAGAATAGAAGAGTGGAATAATGCCCGGCTGACCGGAGGGGTAGGGAACAATAGGCAATGGAATGATGGTATGCCGGATTTCCCAATATTATTCGCTCCCACAATCCTTCCAACAACCCGCTCATGAGGTTTTCGCAAACAAGTTTGCTCAAACGTTCCAATATTCCAACATTCCAATATTTATTTTTTATAATTTAATGAAGCTATGCCAAATTGTCTTAATTTTGAAAAAAAACAGGAGTAAAAAATATGAGTGAGATGTTTGAAAAAAAGTTTAAGGGCTTAGTGCTTACTGAACCTGTTGAGAATGATTCGGAATTTATCTCTATAATTTCTGATGAAGAAGAGGAAGATCTAAAAAAAACAGAACTACCTGATGTACTACCCATTTTACCTCTGAAAAACACTGTACTTTTTCCCGGAGTAATTATTCCAATAACAATTGGCAGGGAAAAATCCCTTAAGCTTATTCATGAAGTAAATAAAAAGGGTAAACTGCTTGGAGCTGTTGCACAGAAGGATGATAAAGTGGATGACCCTGGTTACAAAGACCTTAACAGGGTTGGGGCTCTGGCGCAAATTGTGAAAATCCTGGAAATGCCTGATGGATCAACATCTGTAATTATTCAGGGAAAGAAAAGGTTCGAAATGACAGACTTTGTTAGCGAGGAACCATATTTGCGTGCAAAAGTAAAACCACTGGAAGATGTTAAACCGGTGAAAGAAAGTAAGGAATTTGATGCCATAATCGGATCACTGAAAGATGTTTCATACAGGATTATCAAGTTGTCGCCAAATATTCCATCTGAAGCTTCTTTTGCTATTAAAAATATTGAAAGTTATATTTTCCTGATAAATTTTGTTAGTTCAAATACTGATGTGAGGGTTGCGGAAAAGCAAAAGCTTCTGGAAATGAACGATCTTAAGGAAAGAGGAATCCTTTTGCTTGAATACCTGATAAAAGAAGTTCAGATGCTTGAACTGAAAAATGATATCCAAACAAAAGTAAAAACTGATATTGATCAGCAACAACGTGAGTATTTACTTCATCAGCAGATGAAAACCATACAGGATGAATTAGGTGGTAGTCCCAATGAACAGGAAATGGCTGAGTTTAAAAAGGGTGCAAAAGGGAAAAAGTGGAGTAAAGAAACAGCAGAGTTTTTTCAGAAAGAGCTTGAAAAACTTCAACGGCTGAATCCGGCTGCCGGTGAATATTCTGTGCAGGTAAATTATCTGCATGTTTTACTTGACCTTCCCTGGGGAGAATATACTACCGATAATTTTGATTTGAATCGTGCCCAGGTAGTTCTCGATGAAGATCATTACGGGCTGGAGAAAGTGAAAGAGAGGATTATTGAGCATCTCGCGGTACTTAAATTAAAAGGTGATCTTAAATCCCCAATACTTTGTCTTTATGGTCCTCCGGGAGTTGGAAAAACTTCTTTGGGAAAATCTATTGCCAGGGCACTCGGGAGAAAATATGCAAGAATGTCATTAGGAGGATTACATGATGAAGCTGAGATAAGAGGGCATAGAAAAACTTATATTGGTGCGATGCCGGGAAGGATTATTCAGAACCTGAAAAAAGCAAAATCATCAAATCCTGTTTTTATTCTTGATGAAATTGATAAAGTAGGTGCGGATTTTAGGGGTGATCCTTCATCTGCATTGTTGGAAGTACTTGATCCTGAGCAAAATCACAGTTTTCATGATAATTATCTTGAACTGGAATATGATCTGTCAAGAGTGATGTTTATTGCTACAGCTAATACTCTTAATACTATAAGTCCGGCATTACGCGACAGGATGGAAACTATTGATGTTAGTGGTTATATTGTTGAAGAAAAAATTGAAATTGCGAAAAGACATCTGTTGCCAAAACAACTGGAAGCACATGGAGTAACTAAAAAACAAATAATATTTTCCGAAAAAGTACTTGAAAGAATTATTGAAGATCATACACGGGAGTCAGGAGTACGGGAACTTGATAAAAAAATTGCAAAAATCATTCGTGTTATTGCAAAGAAAATTGCTTTGGATGAACAATATGATATTAAATTAACTCTGAATGACCTTAAAGATATCTTAGGTCCTGAAGAGTACCTGAAAGGGATATACCAGGGAAATGATTATGCCGGTGTTGTTACCGGATTGGCATGGACAGCAGTAGGTGGACAGATACTTTTTGTCGAAACCAGTTTGAGCAAAGGAAAGGGAAAACTAACACTTACCGGAAACCTTGGTGAGGTTATGAAAGAATCAGCAACCATCGCCCTGGAATATATAAAAGGACATACAGGATTACTTAACCTTCCCGATGATCTTAGTGAACAATGGAATGTCCATATTCATGTGCCTGAAGGTGCTATTCCAAAAGATGGCCCATCTGCAGGAATTACAATGGTGACATCACTTGCTTCTGCCTTTACAAAAAGAAAAGTAAGAAAGAGCCTTGCTATGACAGGCGAAATAACACTTAGAGGTAAAGTGCTTTCTGTTGGAGGGATAAAAGAAAAGATCCTTGCTGCGAAAAGAGCTGATATAAAAGAGATCATCCTCTCAAAAGAGAACAAAAAAGATATTGACGAAATTAAGGATCTGTATCTTAAAGGGCTAAGTTTTCATTACGTTGATGAAGTAATGGAAGTAATTGACTATGCTCTTCTTAAACAGAAAGTAAAAGATCCAATGAAAATAAGTAGGAGTTAGCATCGTGTCAACGATAAACAGACAGATAAGTTATTGAATGTATTATCAGTATCTTATACTTTTGCCTTTTGCCTTTCTTTTTTCCCTGAACATTAATCCGAAAAGTACAAGAATAATTACAGCAAAAAATCCTGGAACATACCAGATTTTATCCCATTGATATAGTATTTTTTCTCCTTCAGTTACGGTAAAAAAATCCACTGTCTTACCGCAAAACCAGGTTCCTATTACCATTCCTAAACCATAAGTGGCAAAAGTTATCATACCCTGGGCAGAACTCCTGAGATGAGAAGGTGCTTTAGTATCAACATATATCTGACCGGTAACAAAAAAGAAATCATAGCATATCCCATGTAGTATTATCCCCAGGTAAAGCATCCAGACTAAACCATCTACATTCCCCATAGAAAACAATATATATCTTAACAACCAGGCAGACATGCCAAGCATAATCATCTTTTTCACACCCAACCGTTTGAAAAAGAATGGCATTGCAAGTAAGAAAATGAATTCTGACATTTGTCCCATAGTCATCTTGCCTGCGGCATTAACCATCCCGATATCATTTAAGAACGGGTTTGTAAAACTAAAATAGAATGAAAGAGGAATACAAGTAAGTATCGATGCTATTATCAAAATTGCAAAAGATCTCTCTTTTAATAATGCCAAAGCATCAAGTCCGATAATTTGTTTTAGTGAGCTTCCGCTTTGCTTCTTTGGCGGAACATGTGGCAGAGTAAAACAATAAACTCCGAGGATTAATGAGGCAATTGAACTCAAATAGAGTTGGTTAACAGAAGCTTCAAATGCCATAAAACCAATTATCAAACCGGCAATTATCCATCCGATTGTACCCAATACACGAATGCTCGGGAATTCCTGTCCGGGATCTTTCATCTGGTGGAAAGCAAGTGAGTTAGATAATGCCATAGTTGGGGTATAGCAAAGTGTATAGGCAAGCAAACTGGGATAGAATACAGGGAAGACTTTTACTGTTGATGCAAAATATAGTAAAACTGCACCAACCAGATGAAGCGTTCCAAGTACTTTCTCGGTTGCGAAAAATTTGTCTGCAATCAATCCGACAAAAAACGGCGATATCATAGCAGCAATAGCAAAAGTTCCGTATGCCAGTCCAACTTGTGTCCCATTGAAATGTAAATTTGTAAGCATGTAGGTGCCTAATGTAACATACCATGCTCCCCATATAAAATATTGGAGAAACATAAGAGTTGATAACTGTAATCTTGTTTTAAGTCGCATCTGTAATGATAATTTTATTAACAGTTTGTCTATTTGCGGATTTTATAAATGAAAAGTTTTTCTAACCTGAAAAATTCATGAATTCTATGAACCGAGCTTGCGAGCTCACCGTAGGCTAAAAATATCGAAATTATTAATGGTTATCAAATCAAATTATTAATAGCTTGTAATTTGTGTTAAGTTTGTAACGAAAACACAACCATAGTATAAATTTATGGTAACTAATCAGTCGGCAGTCCACAGTCAACAGTCGGCAAGAAAGTAAATAACAATCAAACAATTATTACACACGATCACATAATCATATGATTCAAAATCCTGAAAAGCATAAATATCTCGGTCTTTAGATTGCCGACTGCAGACTGAAGATTGAAGACTTAAAAATGCAAAGTATAGTAAAATTAACCATTTTGGGCATTCCAAACTTAAGACACTGAATAGTTACAATTTATGTTTTTAAGAAAAATGGTTGTTATTGGAATAAAATAATTTTTATCTTTATAAAAAGTATAAATTTATGCGTATGGGACCAGCAATATTCTGGGGATTGTTCTTGATCTTTATCGGGTTCGCCCTTATAATTAAGTATGTGTTTGATCTTGATATTCCGGTTGGTAAAATTGTTATCGCTTTGTTTTTTATTTTTATTGGTATAAAATTGCTCGTTGGAAAAACAAAATTCTTCCATACCAGCCAAAAAGAAACCGATATTATTTTTAATGATACAAGATTAAACGGGAAAGATATCAGCGGTTCTGAATATAATGTAATATTTGGGAAACTTATTCTTGATTTAAGAGATTTTGAATTATCAGACCTGCCTAAAAGACTGGAAATTAATACAATATTCGGAGCCACCGAAATATTGATTAATGATAGTCTGCCAATACATGTTAAGGCAGAAGCTGTTTTTTCAGGTGCGAGGTTGCCAAATGGTAATACTGTCTCATTTGGAAACTCAGAGTATTCTACATTTTCGTACAATACTTCAGATAAATTTTTAATGATCAATTGTGATGTCATTTTTGGAGGTTTAGAGATAAAATAGGAAACTTTAACCTGGATTTCTTCAATAATTCTTATTAACCAGGTTATTGAAATCTAAAACAAATGAAGAAAATTGCAGTTTTTCCGGGTTCTTTCGACCCAATTACAATTGGGCATGAATCGATTGTCAGAAGAGCCTTCTCTTTAGTTGATGAAATAATTGTTGCAGTAGGATATAATATTACCAAGAAGGGTTATTTCCCACTTGAGCTGAGACTCAAATGGATAAATCAGGTTTTTGAGAATGATCCAAATGTCTCTGTTGATTATTATGAGGGATTGACCGTAGATTATTGTAGAAAAGTTAATGCCCGGTATATTCTCCGTGGGCTGAGAACATCAGCTGATTTTGAATATGAAAGAGCTATTAACCAGATAAATATGATAATGTATCCTGAAATTGAAGTGATTTTTCTATTGTCAAAACCTGAGTTTACCCCGGTTAATTCTTCTATAGTCCGTGATATTATCCGTTATGGTGGTGATGCAAGCAAATTCCTTCCTGATAGCTCTGACCTGAAATCATTCAATATCCGGGATTATCGCAAAGAGAATAGTGATGATTGAGTTCAGAAAGGCAGGGATACTGCTTGTTTTTCAAATACTTTGTTTTCCTCTTTATGGGCAAAATGTGGAAGTCTCCGGGAATGCACCTGCTTTTGGCGGAGAAAAAATCGAGTTTTTTTTGTCACCAAATCCCGTAATCCATATTGATAAACCAGCCGGTGAATGTTTTGTTGATGATGAAGGGAATTTCCTTTGTGAATTAAATATAGAAAAAACCTGCAGAGTATTTGTTCCTCTGGGTATTTACCGGGGTTATTTTTATGCAATACCTGGAAACCGGTATATTTTATCTCTACCCCCTCCAAAGAAAAAAACAGATGCACAGGAGATAAATCCATATTTCAGGGAAATCATTATTCATTTGGGGATACTAAATGAAGATAAAATGGGCTTGAACTATCTGGTGCATAAATTTGATGATCTATTCTACCCCCTGCTTGAAGATGCAGCTATTAATGCATATATTCATAAGACATCTGATTATAACAGCTTAATTGATAAACTAAATAACCTTGATGACAGTACAGCGGTTCCTTTTTATGATAATTACAAAAAATACAACATCCAGTTACTGAAAATAGTTTCATCCGGTTTTTCTACAGAGCACAAGAAGCTGTTTTCATCTGCCGGACTTTCACTGGATTATAATAATCCCTCTTGTATTGCATTGATCAACCAGGTATTCAACAACTATTTTTCTAATCTTGGCCGTACGAAAGAGGGGAAAAAGATTTATGCTTATATTAACAGGGACAGGAACTATTTTAGCCTGCTTGAGATTGTAAAAAATGATCTTTCAGCTTCAAATGATTCGTTACCTGAATTGGTGATCCTGAAAAGTATTTATGAGGGGTTTTACCAGAAAGAGTTTTCAAATAAAAGATTATTGGAAATACTTGATTCGTTACAGGTTAGCACAAAAATATTTGAGCATAGAATTTTCGCAAAACAAATTAGAGAAGATGTTACGCGGCTCATGAAGGGCTTCCCGGCGCCTGACTTTGCCTTGGAAAATAGTGCAGACAGCATTACTGAACTTAATGCACTTAAGGGGAAATATGTATACTTATGCTTTTGTTCCACCAGGAGCTATCCTTGTATGAACCAATTTATCCTGCTGGGTGATTTGTTGAAAAAATTCAATGAAAAACTTGCAATAGTTATTGTAATGGCTGATAATGATAATTCCATAGTAAAGAAATTTGCTCAGGATTATGGTTTTGAAGGGATCGTGTTAATTGCAGGAATCCGGAATGATCTTTTTAAACAATACAAAATAAAAGCATATCCTACATACTATCTGATTGATCCGGATGGGAATTTCCTCCTTTCTCCATCTCTATCTCCTGCAGAAAATTTTGAATCAGTGTTTCGAAATATACTGCTGTCAAGGTAAAAAAAAGTAAAAAGTAAAAAGTAAAAAGTAAAAAGTGAAGAGAGAAGAGTTTGAGGTTGTTATGTTCTTCCTTTTAGGCATAGTAAGAATACTGATTTTGCGAACGAAGTGAAGCAATCTCCCCTGGCTTTTCGTAAAGTTCATAACAGTTCTTTTTTTGGGGGATCCGGTTGTTCTTGGGAGATTGCTTCGTCGCTACGCTCCTCGCAAAATCCTGTTTCACTATATAAAAGCGTATTTTTTTCAGCAACCAGCAACCTGGGTTAATTACCTGGTAATAATTCTTGCCTTTTCCAGAACATCAATGATAGAAGGATAAGTATTTTTGGTAATAACTGAAACTTTATCCGGATTAAACCAGCGGGCCTCAGTAATATCTTCCCCGGTTTGAGGAATGAGCCGGTCAGGGCCATTATGAAACATTTCAAACCAGCTGGTCTCTTTCAAAACAGGCTTGCCTTTAAGAAAATAAATATGATATGTGATCCCTAAAAGATTTTTTATTTCAGGTTCATTGATCCCGCATTCTTCACTTACTTCCCTGATTGCACATATTTCAGTACTTTCTTCTTCATTTTTTTTCCCTTTTGGAAGATCCCATTTCCCAAATCTTTTAATTGCAAGGAATCTTCCTGCCTTGTTCCAAACTAACCCTCCTGCTGCTTCAATTACCCGGAAAATCTTCCGGAATTCTTCCCATAATTCCTGCATATTAGTATGATATACAAACAGTGATGGAGTATTATCGGAGTTAATAAAAGAAATAATTGCCTCAGAAAGCCCGGATGCTTCATTGTATTTATAGAATAACCTGTATTTTTGCACAGAATATTTTTCCAAATCATCAGAAAGTGAAATAACTCTGTTATTGATATAAATTTGATACATAGACTATGAATGAAATAAGCAAAAGAACAAGTGAATACCTGTTACAAATTAAGGCAATTAAATTAGAACCGGCAAAACCTTTTAGCTGGGCATCCGGGTGGAAATCACCAATATACTGTGACAATCGGAAAACACTGTCTTATCCCGGTGTAAGGTCTTTTATAAGAAATTCTTTTGTTGAATTTACCAGGGAGAAATATCCGCAAACCGAAGTAATCGCGGGAGTTGCCACCGGGGCTATTGCCCAGGGAGCGCTTGTTGCACAGGAACTGGATGTTCCTTTTGTTTATATCCGGTCAGGTGCAAAATCTCATGGTTTGGGTAATAAGATCGAAGGTGTTGTGAAAAAAGGACAGAATGTTCTTGTTATTGAGGATCTGATTTCAACCGGAGGAAGCAGTCTTAATGCTGTTTTTGCATTAAGGGAAGCAGGATGTAATGTTATTGGTATGCTGGCAATTTTTACCTATGGTTTCACTCTGGCTGAGGATAATTTCAAAAAGGCACAATGCAACCTTACTACCCTTAGTAATTATAACGATCTGGTGAATATTGCCCTTGAATCTGGTTATATTGATGAGGATCATCTTGAGACTTTGAAAACATGGCGTAAAGATCCGGGTAACTGGACTCCGTAATAACACGTAACCCGAAACACATAACAATTTAATCATTCAATCATTCAATCATTCAATCATTTTTAAAATAGGCTTATCATGACAAAATTTGAAAGCAGAATTGGAAAACTGAACACATCGGGAGAAAAAGCTTTTGGTTTTCTTTCAGATTTCAGGAATTTCAGCCGGTTTATACCCGCAGATAAGATAAAAGAATGGGAAGCTTCATCTGAACAATGTAAATTTACGGTTGATGGTATAGGGAAGGCAGGTTTGAAAATTATTGAAAAGGTACCTAATAAACTGGTAAAGATTACAGGTGATGGTACAGCCGGGTTAGAATTTTTCTTTTGGATCCAGATAAAAGAAATTGAAGAGAAAGATACAAGAATAAAACTCACAATTAAGGCTGACCTTAACCCGATGATGAAAATGGCAGCAGCCAAACCACTTAAAAACTTTGTTAATCTGATGGTTGACAAGATAGAAGAGTACTCATTT
>JADFUQ010000541.1 GCA_015222065.1 Bacteroidota bacterium | reverse complement strand
TATTCAATTATTACTGATACTTATATGCCTAAACCAGATCGTATCCGTGATTGGTTAAGTACGCCAAAAGCTAACGGATACGAGGCATTACATCTAACTGTAATGGGGCCATACGGCAAATGGGTTGAGATCCAGATCCGGTCAAAAAGAATGGATGAAATTGCCGAAAGGGGATTTGCAGCTCATTGGAAATATAAAGGCGATAGTTCCCATGAAGGTGAATTGGACAAATGGCTCAAAAAGATCAGGGAAATGCTTGAAGATCCAAATTCAAATGCTCTGGAATTTCTCGATGATTTTAAAATGAATCTTTTCGCATCTGAAATTATGGTATTTACTCCTAAAGGCCACATCAAAACACTACCTACAGGTACTTCTGCTCTTGACTTTGCTTATGAGATACACTCCGAAATAGGGAACCATGCTATTGGCGCTAAAGTTAATTATAAACTTGTCCCAATTAGTCATACATTGCAAAGTGGCGACCAGGTTGAGATATTATCATCTGACAAAAAGCATCCTGAAAGAAATTGGCTGGATTATGTCAAAACGGCAAAAGCAAAATCCAGTATTAAAAATTACTTAAAAGCTGAAACAAAAGACAGGATCACTAAAGGAAAAAATATTCTGGAAAAGAAATTGAAAGAAATAAACCTTCGCCCAAATTCAACGATATTTAAGAAACTACTGCCAGCTTACGAAGTTTTATATAAAGATGAACTCTATAGCAAAATAGGGATGGGATTAATAGATCTCGAAAATATTAAAACTATTCTTAAACCAAAATCAAGTAACAAACTGGTAAAATATTGGCAGCTGCAATTTGGGAAATCTTCTAAAGTAAAGAAAAAAAACAAGGAACAAAAGAAATCAGTGACAGGAAAACTTGATCTTAAGTCTCCATATATTCTTCGTGAAAACATTAATGAATCAAGTCAACCTTATATAATAGCTGAATGCTGTAATCCAATTCCCGGTGATGATGTTATTGGATATAAGCCACCTAAAAAAGAAATGGTGATTCATAAAGCTAACTGTCCAAATGCAATAAAACTTTTGTCAAGTAAAGCTAACCAGGTTGTTTCAGCCAAATGGACAACATACAAACTTCTCTCTTTCCTTGCAAGAATAAATATAGTAGGAATTGACAGGGTAGGAATGATAAATGAAATATCCGGAATTATTTCCAAAGACCTTAGTACTAATATCCAATCATTGAATATTAATGTTAATGACGGTATTTTTAAAGGTATAGTTGACTTGTATGTTCACAATACAAACGATCTGAATACCCTTTTACTGAACATCTCCAAAATAAAAGGAATCGAATCAGTTCACAGAATGGAAACTATTTAGGAATAAATAATCAATCGGCAATAGGCAATAGGTTAACATAAACCAGTGTCATGTCAAACTTGTTTTGACGGTTGAAGAATAGTTGGCAAAAGGCAATTGGCAGTTGGCAATAATGTAAACAGTGGTGTATTATTTGCCAACTGCTCTTTGCTAATTGCCAACTTAACACTGAAGACTGCTAACTAAAAATAATGAAATTGGGCGCTTTAGGCACTATAGGCACTTCTTTAATTTAATTTAGTCTAAATAAATTGTAACTTAATTATATAATCTGTACTTTTAATTGTTTTCAAAATCCTTATTTATTATGAGTGATAAGATCAGAAACGATGTAAAACAAATCTTTACAAAATATCTTGAAGAAAATGAGCACCGAAAAACACCTGAAAGATATGCTATCCTTGATGAGATTTATTCAGTAAACGGACATTTCGACGTTGAGTCCCTTTACGCTCATATGAAAGAAAATGATTACAAGGTTAGTCGTGCTACAATTTACAATACAATAGGGTTACTTCTGAAATGTGATCTTGTTATAAAGCATCAGTTTGGTAAAAATATTGCCCAGTTCGAAAGAGCTTTTCATACCGGACAGCATGACCATCTTATTGATACTGATACAGGTAAAATAACTGAATTTTGCGATCCGCGTATACATGAAATAATAAAAACTGCTTGCGAATTATACAATCTTGAACCACAACATCACTCCTTATATATTTATGGTAGAAGTAAGGATAAGAAGAAATGAAAGTTATTCCATTATTCCAACTTTCCAATATTCCAAGATAACTACGTATTATCCTGAAGAACCAAAAATATTTGTACATTGTATGGCTTTTTGTGGTTAATAATTACCATTTTTTTCTAACAGTTGAATCTCTAAATAACTAATTATTTGTGAAACTTGATGTATTATTAGGCCTCCAGTGGGGAGATGAAGGCAAGGGTAAAATCGTTGATGTACTGTCTCCTGAATATGATATTATTGCGCGCTTCCAGGGTGGGCCCAATGCAGGTCATACTCTTGAAATAGGCAAAATCAAACATATACTTCACAATATCCCTTCCGGTATATTCCATAAGGAGAAGATAAATATTATTGGTAACGGCGTGGTACTTGATCCGGTTATTTTCCAGGCAGAAGTTGAATCATTGAAAAAACTTGGAATTGACGTCAAACAAAACCTTCTTATCTCAAAAAAAGCACACCTGATATTGCCCACTCACAGAATTCTTGATGCCGCATCTGAAGCCGCTAAAGGAAAATCAAAGATAGGTTCAACCCTGAAAGGTATCGGTCCTACATATATGGATAAAACCGGAAGGAACGGATTGAGGGTTGGAGATATTTTTAAGGGTTTCAAGGAAAAATATTCATCCCTGCGAAAAAAACATGAAAGACTACTGAAGTTATATACATATGAATACGAACTTGATGATATTGAAGAAAAATGGTTTGAATGTATTGAACTTCTTAAAGAATTTAATATAGTTGATTCTGAATATCTTGTAAACAAGTTTATTAGAAATGGCAAATCTATCCTTGCCGAAGGAGCCCAGGGAACTCTGCTTGATATTGAATTCGGTTCATATCCTTTTGTTACATCATCTAATACTATTTGTGCCGGAGCGTGTACAGGCCTGGGAGTTTCACCCCAAACAATCGGTGAAGTATTCGGGATATTCAAAGCATATTGTACGCGGGTAGGTAGTGGTCCGTTTCCAACCGAACTAACTGATGACACAGGTGAGAAATTAAGAAAAAAAGGTGCTGAATTCGGTGCTACAACAGGCCGTCCAAGAAGATGCGGATGGGTTGACCTGGTATCCCTTAAGTATTCTATAATGATTAACGGGGTTACACAGCTTGTTATGACCAAAGCCGATGTTCTGTCAGATTTTGATACAATAAAAGTCTCAACAGCTTACAAGATAAATGGAAATATTGTTTACGATTTCCCCTTCGAAACAGATAATGATATTGAACCAGTTTATACTGAATTACCAGGTTGGAAAAAAGATATCTCAAATATAAAAACCCCCAGTGAATTCCCCAGGGAACTAAAAAATTATATCTCCTTTCTGAAAAAGAAACTTAATGTGCCTGTTAGTTATGTTTCAGTGGGACCGAAACGAAATCAGATCGTTAAACTTTAAGTTTTTATGAATATTCTTAATAGTCTCATTGTATGACTATCGTATAACTTCTTCAATGACTTCTTATCGACTGCTTGTTCGGCAACTGAATCCCATACCCTGAAACTTTGTCTTCTCTTTTTAGCAGAATTGCAAATAGTAACCCTATCAGTCCTAAGATAACAAGGAACAGAATGGTAAACTTGTAATCATAAACTGCCTTACCTGCTTGTACTGCTTCAGCTGAAATTCCCTTGTTGGTCTTATCAAGGATTACACCCATGATAATGGGAACAAGCATCAGTCCGAAATTCTGTATAGTGAACATTGTTCCAAAGGCAGTCCCCAGTCTTGATTCATGAACAATTTTTGCTACTGCCGGCCACATAGCAGCCGGAACAAGAGAAAAGGCTACACCTAATAAGAAAATTGGAATATAAGGGAGGATATTTGTCAGGGAAAGTGTTAAATAGACAACAATGAGTAATATTGAGCCCAATATCATGAGTGATACACTTTTACCCTTGAAGTCGCACCACCAACCAAATATTGGGGTAAATATCACTGTTCCAAATGGCAAAATAGTTACGATCATTGCACTGGTATCCTCCGGAATACCGAACTTATTATAAAGTAGATCGGCAGCATAAGGCATGAACGGAAAAACCGCCGAGTAAAATGTAAGACAGAGAAGTGTAATATAAATAAAAGATTTGTTTGTAAACAATTTAATTAACTTTGCAAAATTCAATCCTTTCTCCTGGGCCTCAGACGAAGACTCCTTAATCTGCCGGTCATATCTTATATCAAACACTGTAAAGAAAATAAAACCCATTAGCGCAATAAGCATCAGGATGAAACCAAACCAACCGGCAGCAGTCCAGCCAAAATTAATATCCACTAGTTTCGGGGAAAGCAGAAGAGCACCAGCTGTTCCAAATCGTCCAAACGCCAAACTTATGGCAAATGCCAGTGCAAGTTCTTTCCCTTTGAACCATTTAGCAATTACCTTATTAATAGTCACATAGAAAGTTTCTGCACCAAGACCAAACAAAATCCTCCCTAATATCATCATTTTCAATTCCGGAGAATATCTATCCATAAAAGCACTAAAAAAGTTATATCCGAAAGAACCGGGTTTAAAAATATCACTCGCCCCGTATGCAACTCCTAATGTTCCAATAAGCATAAACCCAAGAAAAAGTGAACCTGTCTTCCTGATCCCCCACCGGTCAAGAATAACACCGCCGAAAAACGCCATCAATAATATGGAGTTAGTAAAGGAATATGCACCATACATAGTCCCATACTCCACATTTGAAAGGCCAACCTCAGTCTGCAAAATGGTTTTAATAGATGAATAAACATCATAAAAATAATAGCTGGAAAACATAACTATGCTGATCAAAATCAGTGCTGACCATCTAATTAATGGAGAATCTTTGAGTGTTCTGATTGGTTCAGTCATCTTGTTTTCTTATTTGAATTAGAAAAATCAAAAATAAGATAATAATCAAGGGTTGCAAATTTACATTTCATAATATATGGAACCTGTTATTAAATATGTAGTGACTAATCAGTACTTTAAGTGAACTAAAGTTGAAAAGAAGTTTAAAGTGAGCTAAAGTTTAAAATGAACTTAAATGAAGAAATGAGTAAATGATAAAATGAGTAAATGGGAAGAGAAGAAGTTATAACTTTAGGCATTTTAGCACTTTAGTCACTTCTTCATTTAGGTATTCCAATCTTAAGACACTGAATAGTTACAAAATGTGTTACCTATTGACAAGAAAACATTTTTTTTGTAAATTTAAGGGCAAGAAAAAATTAAAATTTACTTCCCATGGCTACAAAAATTGATTTGGCAAAGTATGCACGTGATTGTCTGCAAAAAAGAGAGCAGAATAAAACCAGTCTTGGTCCGGGACCGGTAATTACTATTTCCCGAGAGTTCGGATGCCCTGCAAAAAAAATTGCATGTGAACTTACCGATGCAATAAATAATAAAAAGAAAAGAAACAAGTGGTGTTGGTTAAGCAAAGAGATACTTGCCGAATCAGCCGATCAGCTTGGTTTGCATCCTGATGAGATACAGTACGTGTTTGACTATAAAAAGAAAGGTCTCGTTGATGAAATTATTTCAGCGCAAACCAGAAAATATTACAAAAGCGACAAAAAGATTAGGAATACAATAGGTAAGGTAATAAAAAAAATTGCTGAAACAGGAAATTTTATAATTGTCGGACGAGGAGGAGCAGCTATTGCAAATGACATCAAAAACAGCCTGCATATTAAATTAATAGCGGACATTGAATGGAGAGCGAAGAATGTCGGGAAAAGACACGATATGGATATTAATGAAGCAACACGGTTCACCCTTGATTATGACAGAAAACGAAAAAGATTTCTTGATTATTATTGGGGGAAAACTTCAGACCATTCCATTTTTGATTTGATCTACAACTGTAAAACAATGTCCTGTGAAGACATTGTAACATCAATTATCCTTATGCTTGAAAGAAGAAAATTTCTTGAATAACCGGATAGAATGTGCTAAGAGTTAATAAATTGTGATGCCGTGTTGCAGTGTTGCTCTATTCATCAATATATACCCATGCATCAATCTGAACAGTGTCCTTAAAATGTCCAAGATCTATTAATGCATCCTTCATGTTATCATATTTCCTGGCACAAACAAGATTAAACTCGTTGCCGGCTTTTAGTATTTCTGTACCGTAACCTATTGAATTATAATAAACTGACCATTCATCAGCAAACTGAGGAGTTATAAAACTTCCAACAACAATGTGATACCGAAATCGTGTCAACCTTTCAAGTCTCTCCTGCTCAGCATTATATATTGAATCCTGCCTGGCCTGCTCTATTGCCTTTTGTTTTGCAATAACTTTACTGATCGAATCAGCAATATGAAGACTATCCTGTTTTCTCAGATAAGCATCCATTGTATCTGCATTTTTAAGACCAAACCAACCTTTTTCCTTTACAAATTTGCAGGATGAAAATGCAATTGAAATCGCAAATAATATAAAAATAAATTTTCTCATGTAATTCCTTCTTTTATGGGTATTAACTGAAGACAAAAATAACTATTTGATATTCATTTACCTAATAAAAAAAATATTTTTAATTATTTCATTTTTCCCCAATAATATTATGTTATATGTTAAATGTTAAATGTTAAATGTTAAATGTTAATACTTATTGCCGAATTCGACTTCTTCACTCGTCCTTTCTTTCTTTTTTGTATCTTGCAAAGATGTTAACTAATCAATCATTAAATGAAAACAATCATCCGATTCTTTGAAGAGAGTGTAAACAAATTTTCTGATAATATTTTTATGTGGGAGAAAAAAGGTGACAAATATGAAGGCGCTACATATGCAGAGATCAGGCATGAAGCAAGAAAATTCGGAGCTGGACTTATTTCCATCGGTATTAATAAGGGAGACAGGATAGGTTTGATCTCTGAAGGACGTAATGACTGGCTGATATGCGAACTGGGAATGCTATATGTAGGAGCAGTCAATGTTCCTATGTCAGTTATGCTTGTTGAACCATCTGAAATAAAATTCAGGCTGGAACATTCCGGATCTAAAATGGTTATTACTTCTGGTAACCAGGCACCAAAATTAAAAACTATTAAGCATGAACTGAAAGACCTTGAGAAAGTCATTATGTTAGATAATGAAGTAAATCCTGAAGAAAAAGATATCTTATACTCAGACATTAAAATGAAAGGAGAGGAATATCTTGCAGCGAAAAGCGAAGAGTTTGATAAAAGATGGCAATCGTTAATCCCTGATGATTATGCTAATATCTGTTATACTTCCGGAACTACTGCCGACCCGAAAGGTATTATACTATCGCATAAAAATTATGTAAAAAATGTTGAACAGGCATATACACTGATGGATATTCCGCCCGAATATTGTACATTACTTATACTACCATGGGATCATTCTTTTGCACACACGGCAGGATTATACAGTTTTATGGGAAAAGGAGCAAGCGTTGCATCTGTTAAGGTTGGAAAAACAGGATTTGAAACACGAAAAAACATACCGGGAAATATTAAGGAGATCAAACCCAGTCTTCTTATGAGTGTTCCGGCACTGGCAAAGAACTTCAGGAAAAATATTGAAAAGAATATCAGTGCCAAAGGACCGGTTATTGAAAAACTTTTCAATCATGCCCTGAAAATGGCCTATTCATATAATAAAGAAGGCATTAATAAAGGGAAGGGGCTCCAGAAACTTAAAAAGCCCCTCTTATTTTTATACGATAAGATCCTGTTTTCAAAAATACGTGAAGGATTTGGCGGAAAGATCGAGTTCTTTATTGGTGGTGGTGCCCTTTTGGATATTGAACTGCAGAGGTTTTTCTACGCTATTGGCATGCCGATGTTCCAGGGATACGGGCTATCGGAAGCTGCTCCCATTATTAGTTCAAATGGCCTGAAACGTCATAAACTGGGTTCATCAGGATTCCTGGTGCAAAATCTTGAGCTAAAGATATGTAATGAAGATGGAAATGAACTTCCTGTTGGCAGTAAAGGTGAGATAGTGGTTAAAGGTGATAATGTGATGGTTGGATACTGGAAAAATGAAGAAGCAACAAAATCAACTTTGAAAGATGGCTGGCTGTTTACCGGCGATATGGGTTATATGGATCATGATGGTTTTCTTTACGTCCTTGGTCGTTTCAAAAGTTTGCTGATATCCGATGACGGTGAAAAATACAGTCCTGAAGGAATAGAGGAAGCATTTACTGAACAATCACCATATATTGACCAATGTATGCTCTATAATAACCAGAACCCCTATACTGTGGTATTGATTGTTCCGGACAAAGAGGCAATAAATCGCAAACTGAAAGAGGATAACCAGAATATTTCAACAGAGGAAGGGAAAAATGCTGCTCTTAAATTAATTGAATCTGAAATAAATGC
>JADFUQ010000540.1 GCA_015222065.1 Bacteroidota bacterium | reverse complement strand
TCTATATCAGTATAAAAGCCGTATTTATAATCACTTCCTGTAACTTCGCTTAATATTTTGTCTTGCTCCTTCTTCATATTTTCTGTCTTTCAATAATTTAAGACATTCACATTCGCAACTATTTTGTCTTATATAAAACAACTCTAAATAAACGCAAATATAGTAATTCACTTAATAATATAGCTTTGCAAATTAATACAAAAATCTTCTAACTTTGACGCACAAGGGGGATGATTTCAAAAGATGCAGTCAGCAGTCGATCAGCAAAAACGCAAAGCATAGTGAGATTAGCCCAGAAATATAGACATTTTAGGCACTGAATAGTTGCAAAATTGTTAATAGAAAAATCCACAATATATCATGACAGATAAAGAAAAAAGAACGCCAATATCAGCATTGGGAGAATTCGGTTTGATAGATCACCTGACCGAAAAAGTCCGGATAAGGAATAAAAGCACAAAAAAAGGTATAGGAGATGATGCTGCCGTAATTGATCATGGTAAAGATCAGACAGTTGTCACTACAGACATCCTGCTTGAGGGAATTCATTTTAACCTAATTTACACACCTCTGAAGCATCTTGGATATAAGGCAGCAGTTATTAACTTTTCCGACATATATGCAATGAATGCCGACCCTACCCAAATGATTATTTCGTTAGGAATCTCCGGCAAATTTGCTGTTGAAGATATTGATCTTATATATGAGGGGATATATTTAGCCTGCGACAACTACGGTGTTGACCTTGTTGGAGGCGACACTTCATCTTCACTTACCGGCCTTACTATCAGCATCACAGCCATAGGACATGCATCTGAAAAAGATATTGTTTTCAGAGATTCTGCCGGGATAAATGATATTATATGTGTTACCGGCGATCTTGGTGCTGCCTACTTAGGTCTGCAACTGCTTGAAAGAGAAAAAAAGATTTTCGCGGAAGTTCCCGGTTCCAAGCCCGATCTTGGTAGTTACGAATATGTTCTGCGACGGCAGTTAAAACCCGAACCCAGGGCTGATGTAATTAAAAAACTAAAAGAAGAAAAAGTAAGACCTACATCAATGATTGATATTTCAGACGGACTCTCTTCTGAGATCCTTCATATTTGCAAAAGTTCAGATTTGGGCTGTAGGATCTACCACGAGAAAATACCTGTTGATAAAGAAACTGAAAAACTTGCAGAAGAATTTCAGCTTGATCCTATAACAGCAGCTCTTAACGGAGGCGAAGATTACGAATTACTTTTCACTGTATCGCTGGATGATTTTGAAAAAATTAAAGAAACACCCTTTTTTCATCCAATTGGCCACATTACTGAAAAGAGCCAGGGATGTAACCTTATCACCCCGGATGGAATTCCGGTTAAGATCAAAGCACAAGGCTGGAACGGATTGCAGGATAAGTGATACGGTGTTCCACTCTTCAACTCTTCTATCGTTCCCCCCCTATTATCCCTCTTTCAGATTTTTTTATAAAGGAAAGTATATAATCCAGCTCCGGGGTTGCCGGCATCTCATTTTCAATTTTCTCCATTGCCTGGGAATAATTTAACCCCTTCTGATAAATCCATCTATAAATATTATGTATCTCCTCTATTTTTTCCTTACTGAAATTTCTGCGGGTAAGACCAATAGAATTTATACCGAGGTATGTTAAAGGATCACGATCAACCCTGACATATGGCGGAACATCTTTTCTTACTTTCGATCCCCCTCCTATCATCACATGTCCGCCTATATTGACATACTGGTGTACGACAGTAGCTCCTCCCAGTATGGCCCAGTCGTCTATTATCACCTCACCGGCAAGTCCGACACTGTTTACCAGGATACAATTATTACCCACAACACAATCATGTGCTATATGTACATAAGCCATTAACAAGGTATTGTTCCCTACTACAGTTTTATAAGCAACTTTTGTGCCTCGGTTCACTGTTACACATTCCCTGATAGTAGTATTGTCACCAATCTCGGCTGTACTTTCTTCTCCAGTATACTTTAAATCCTGGGGAATAGCTGAAATTACGGCACCGGGGAATATCCGGCATTTCCTGCCAATCCTGGCACCACTCATTATAGTAACATTCGGACCAATCCATGTACTATCGCCTATTTTCACATCGCCAGCGATATATGAAAAAGGTTCGATTACAACATTTTTCCCTATACGGGCATCAGGATGGATATATGGTGATTCTGATCTCATTTCTCTTTTGTTTTTATTACCTGTGCCATAAGCTCACCTTCAGCAACAAGTTTATCACCTACATAAGCTCTTCCATACATGGTTGCAATACCACGCCGGATGGGGTCTTGTAATTCGAGTTTTAGAATCAGGGTATCGCCGGGAACAACCATTCGTTTGAATTTGACCTTATCAATTTTCAGGAAGTAGGTAGAATAATTTTCCGGATCGGGAACAGAGTTAAGCACCAGTATTCCCCCAACCTGGGCCATAGCCTCAACTTGCAACACCCCTGGCATAATTGGTTCATCAGGAAAATGTCCCTGGAAAAAAGTTTCATTGAATGTTAAATTCTTAACGCCCACTACAGAATGATCATCCATATAGATAATCTTGTCAACCATCAGGAACGGGTAACGATGTGGCAGCCTTGAACGGATCTCTTTAACATCCATTAAAGGAGGCTGATTGGGGTCATAGACGGGAATAGATTCTTTTGAAGTTTCTTTTTTTATCTCCTGTTTAATACGTTTTGCCAGTTCGGTATTGGCAAAATGACCCGGACGTGTGGCTACTATTCGTCCTTTAATCGGCATCCCGACCAAAGCCAGATCGCCAATGATATCCAGCAATTTGTGTCGGGCAGGTTCATTACTGAAATGAATATCAATATTATTCAATATCCCTTCAGAATTAGCTTTGATATGAGGTTTATTGAACAGATCAGCAATTCTGTCAATTTCCGATTGCTTCACTTTCCTGTCAAGAATAACAATTGCATTGTCAAGATCACCACCTTTTATCAGACCCCTTTTTGCAAGACCTTCCAGCTCATGAAAAAACACAAAGGTTCTGCACATAGATATTTCTTTTTCAAAATCAGAAATTTTGTCAAGAATCGCATACTGATTACCAAGAACTTTTGAATTATAGTCTATCAAGACATTGACACTCAAATGGTCGTCAGGATAAACTATCATATCCACTCCATTTTCCTCGTTTGAGTAAACTATTTTTTCTTTAACAACAAAGTAATCCCTTTCGGCATCCTGTTCAACAATTCCAGCTTTTTCTATCGCTTCAACAAACATATGAGAACTTCCCCCCATGATCGGCGCCTCGGGACCATTAATTTCAATCAGAGCATTATCCACCTGTTTTCCATGAAAAGCTGCAAGTACATGTTCAATTGTCGCTATTTTATGGCCATTCTCCTGAAGTGTTGTGCCTCTTGATGTATCTACAACATTTTCAGGCATTGCCCTTATAATTGGCTTATCTGGCAGGTCACAGCGACAAAATTTATATCCATGGTTTTCAGGAGCCGGTTTAAAAGTCACAGAAACATCTACTCCCGAATGAAGGCCTTTACCCTTGAGGGTTACTGGTTTTTTTAGTGTTCTTTGTTTTTCACTCATATAAAAGTAAAAGTTATTTACCTCATTAATGATGCGCAATATAATAAAAATGATTTAAAAATTTTTGTATTAAAGGCTAAGGCTGAGGTTGAGGGATATTCGTAAAAGTTTAGTTAGTGTTGTGTCAATCTTAATTTGTCTTAAGTGTTTAGTTGGCAATTGGCAAAGAGCAGTTGGCAAATAGTACTCTACTGTCAACATCATTGCCAACTGCCAATTGCCTTTTGCCAACTATTCTTTTTCTTTCAATTCATTAATCTCTTTTTTCAGGGCATCAATTTCTGCTTTCAGTGCCGGGAGTTTTCTGAAATATACATATGATTTTCGATAATCGGTAAAACCGAAGGCAGGTGAACCCTGGACTATTTTTCCTGTCTCCTTGATAGTTGATGACAGGCCTGATTGTGCAGCAATCTTAACACCATCAGCAATAGAAATATGACCTATAAGTCCAACCTGTCCACCAAGCATACATTCACTTCCCAGTTTTGTTGATCCTGAAATTCCTGTTTGGGCAGCCATTACGGTGTTTTCACCAATCTCTACATTATGGGCAATTTGTATTAAATTATCAAGCTTAACACCCTTTCTAATAATTGTTGAACCCATGGTTGCCCTGTCAATTGAACAATTTGCACCAATTTCAACATCATCTTCCAGAATCACATTACCCACCTGGGGAATTTTCTTATAATCCTTGCTGGATTTCGGAGCAAATCCAAAACCATCAGATCCGATAATTGTTCCGGCATGAATTATGCATCTTGCTCCAATCCAACAATCATAGTATATCTTTACTCCCGGATAAATAACCGTTCCATTCCCAACGGTAGCCTGATCACCTATATAAACATGCGGATATATTTTGGCGTTATCTTTTACAACAGCATTTTCGCCAATATAGGCAAATGGCCCAATATAAACATCCTTCCCTATAGTTGCCGATTTCTCAATTACTGCCACTTCGTGAATGCCCTTTTTTACAGGTTTCTGTTGCTCGTACAATTCCAGCAATGAGGCAAGTGACTGGTAAGCATCTTTGACTCTTATTAATGTACAATTCACTTTTTTCTCAACGTTAAAATCTTTATTTATCAACACAATAGATGCTTTAGTTAAATACAAATACTTAGCATATTTTGGATTAGCCAGAAATGCTATTGTGCCTTCTTTCCCTTTCTCAATTCCTGAAACATTATTTACTGAAACATCAGGATTCCCTTCAATTACTCCATTCAGAAACTGTGCGATAATTTTTGCTGTAAATTCCATTGTTATAATGTTATAAGTTAAATGTTATAAGTTAAAAGTTAGGTTATTCGCATTTTGCTTTACATCAAGCTGTTACGAGTTTCGTGTTACGGGTAAACACATGTTTCTTTGCTCTCTTCTCTTCTCCTTTTCGCCTCTTCTCTTTGTCGCCCCCTCGCCCCCTTGCTCTTTCGCCTCTTCCACTCTTCGACCCTTAGACCTTTCGAATTCTTCGACTTCTTCACTCTTCCATTATTTCACTATTCCATTATTCCACTATTCCATTATTCCACTATTCCATTATTCCACTATTCCACTATTCCATTCTTTAAAATAGCATAAGATATATTTTTTTTCCGTTTTTTTCAATGCCGATATTTTCAGCATTTCAGAAACATCAGACAGATCTTCCAACCGGCCCGATTTGTTCATTATTCTTATCTCCTCCTCTTCCGGATTATAGGTATTGGCACTAATTAAGAGCGTAAAAACAAAATAATTCATTACATCTTCATTAAGGGAGTAACGCAATTTTATTCTATTTAATATTTCTTCAACCCTCTCCTCCGGAAAAGGATCATTACTAATTTCAACTTTATATAACTGTCTGTTAATTATTCCCTTACACAAATATGATAATGTGAAATCGGAATGATCTGCCCACACCCTGGCACAAGATATTATATCATTGTCATCAAGGTTGGAAAAATGATCAAGAACTACTTCTTTAGCGAACAGGGGATTTGCAGAAAAAAGATTTTCCCTGTTCACATGATTATACAAGAAAAACTTCAAGGAAGGTGTTGCAAACAGTTCTACACCATCATCAGCCAGAGTTTTAGCCCTTTTCAAAATATTAACCAATAGTTGCTCCCCTGCTATAACAGTTTTATGCATGTAAACCTGCCAGTACATAAATCTCCTTGCAATAAGAAATTTCTCTATTGAGTAGATCCCTTTGGCTTCAACCACCAGATCACCCTCCGCAACATTCAACATTTTAATTATTCTGTCAAAACTAACAGAGCCTTCAACCACACCACTAAAAAAGCTATCCCGGCGAAGATAGTCAAGACGGTCCATATCAATTTGCCCTGAAACAAGTTGATGTAAAAATTTTTTCTTATACTCATCCCTGAATATTCTGATTGCCAGGTCCAGTTTTCCATTGAAATGTTTATTCAGGGATTCCATATAAATACCTGAAATATCTTCATGTGTAATATGCTCAATAATACTATATTCAAGCGCATGGGAGAACGGACCATGCCCGATATCATGTAAAAGTATTGCTACTGATACAGCTTTTGCTTCTTCCTGTGTAATCTCATGACCTTTTGCCCGAATAGTCTGTATTGCAAGACTCATAAGATGTAGTGAACCCAGTGCATGTTGAAAACGGGTATGCGTAGCTCCGGGATAAACATAATTTGTCAACCCTAGTTGTTTAATCCTTCTTAATCTCTGAAAATAGGGATGTTCAACTAATTCATAAATCAGATCTGATGGGATACTAATAAATCCATAGACCGGATCATTAATGATTTTATGGTTATTCTTACCTGACACTTCCGGTTCTATTGATCATATTTAATATTCTACATTTTACATTTCCCAAAATTGTTACGAGTTACGGGTTACGAGTTACGGGTTACGGGTTACGAGTTACGGGTTACGAGTTTTAGACCTTTTGACTTTTCGACTTTTTCACTCTTCCCAATATTCCATTATTCCACTCTTCTATTCTTCCCAATATTCCATTATTCCATCTTTCCATCATTCCATTCTTTGACTCTTCAAAATACAGTATAAATATAGCATTACAAAGTTGTTATAACTATTGAAAATCTCAAAAATCCTTTTGTATTTCTTGTTTTGTTTTTTTAATGATAATAATTACCTTTGTACACTGAAAAGCGAAGAGTTGTATTAAAGGGGGACGGAAGGTCCCCTATTTTTATATCATTTTTATGATTAATACAGAAAAGATTGAAAAAATTGTAAAAGACTGGACAGAAGATAAAGATATCTTCTTTGTTGCCCTTTCTATAGGTTCCGTTAATACCATTAAAGTATTACTTGACAAGCCTGAAGGGATTACTATTGATGAATGTGCACTAATCAGCAGAATGATTGAAGATAAACTCAACCGCGATGAGGAAGATTATGAATTACAGGTTTCCTCTCCAGGACTTAATATGCCATTTCGGGTTATTGAGCAATATTACAAAAACAGGGGTAACGAAATTGAAGTAATAACACAGAATGGATTAAAAAATAAAGGGATATTGAACAAGGTAACCGATAAAGGAATTGAACTTGGTATTAAAGCGCAGATCAAAGAGGGAAAGAAAAAAAAGGTTATTGATAAAAATATTTCTTTGGATTTTAACCAAATAAAATCAGCTAAAACAGTAATAGCTTTTAAATAGAAGAACAAATGGAAAACATGAATTTAATTGATACATTTTCTGAATTCAAGGAATTGAAAAACATTGATCGTACTACTATGATGAGTGTTCTGGAAGATGTTTTCCGGAGTGTTTTACAGAAGCAATTCGGTACAGATGAAAATTTCGACATTATCATCAACATAGACAAAGGCGACTTTGAAATTTGGAGAAACAGGGAAGTTGTTGAAGATGACAAAGTTGAGGATAAAAATTTACAAATAAGCCTTTCTGAAGCCACTAAAATTGACGAAGACTATGAAGTTGGAGAAGAGGTGACTGATGAAGTAAAACTCATTGATTTTGGAAGGAGGACCATCTTATCATTAAGACAAAACCTGACTTCCAGAATACTTGATCTGGAGAAGAATTATGTTTACAACAAATACAAAGACCGGATTGGTGACATTATTACAGGGGAGGTCTATCAGATTTGGAAACGAGAGATACTAATCCTGGATGATGAAGGAAATGAACTGATAATGCCAAAGGAAGAACAAATCCCGTCAGACTTTTTCAGGAAAGGAGATACTTTACGGGCAGTTGTTGTTAGAGTTGAAATGAGAAATAACAATCCACTTATCATCATCTCCCGTACATCACCTGTTTTTCTCGAAAGAATGTTCGAACTTGAAGTTCCTGAAATTTTCGATGGATTAATAACCATAAAAAAAATAGTAAGGATCCCCGGAGAAAGAGCAAAAGTTGCAGTTGAGTCCTATGATGAGAGAATTGACCCGGTAGGAGCATGTGTTGGAATGAAAGGTTCCAGAATTCATGGTATCGTGAGAGAACTAAAGAATGAAAACATTGACGTTATTAATTACACTACAAACATAAAATTGTATATCTCCAGGTCGCTCAGTCCTGCAAAGGTAGAATCAATCAAGTTACTGGAGGAAGAAGAGCGTGCAGAAGTTTACCTGCAACCCGAAGAGGTTTCACTGGCAATAGGTAAAGGCGGATTAAATATCAGACTTGCCAGTCAGCTTACCGGTTACGAGATTGATGTTTACAGGGAAACAGACACTGAAGATGCAGAAGATGTTAATCTTGAAGAATTTACAGATGAAATTGAAAGCTGGGTCCTTGATGAACTTAAGGCAATTGGATGTGATACAGCTAAAAGTGTCCTGGAATTATCTTTAAGCGATCTGGTTAAAAGAACTGATCTAGAAGAAGAAACAATAAAAGATGTTTTGAAAATTTTACATGAAGAATTTGAGTAATTTATTTAATATATTATATATTAGCGGATTACTTATAATATTATAAGCATATAGGGAGTTATTAATGGTACAAGGGCAAAAAGGAATACGACTTAGCAAAGCTGCAAGAGAACTTAATGTAGGAATCAACACCATTGTTGAATTCCTGCATCAAAAAGATATTATTATTGAAGCTAATCCAAATACCAAAATTTCTCCTGAAGCGTACGAATTTCTCGCTATAGAATATAGTTCTGATTCCACTGCAAAAAAAGAATCGGAAAAGTTAAGTATGCGGAACCTCCAGGAAACTCAGGAAGTCGCCATAAACAATAAAACAGAAAACGAAATTGAATCCCCGGATGTAACTGAAACTACTGAAGAGGTATTAATCACTGATGTAAGCGGGACTGCCCCTGAAATAGAAAAACCGGTTGATAGAAAAGAGGGAAAAACAGAAAGCGAACCCGTTACTGAAAAGGAACCCGAAATAGCTAAATCAGAAAAAAAACCGGTTGAAGAAAAAAAATCTGAAAAAGACAAGGAAATTAAAGTTGTAGGTAAAATTGATCTTGATTTAATCAATAAGAAAACCAAACCCGAAAAGAAACCTGAAAAAAAGAAAGAAGAAACACCTCCCGAGAAAGAAACTCCAAAGAAAGAAGCTCCAAAGAAAGAAGATAAAGAAGAACCGGCTATAGATATTGAAATAAAAGAAACGAAACTTACCGAAGAAGAAATTGAAAAAGTTTATAAATCAGATTTCAAGAAATTATCAGGGCCTACCGTTGTTGGTAAAATAGATCTTCCTGTTAAGGAGGAAAAGAAAAAGCCTGTTGCCTCATCCGACAAGCAACCTAAAAAGAAAAAGAAAAGAAAGAGGATTAAAAAAGATACTGATAAAGTTGATTTTAAGGAAAAGAAAAGAAGTAAACCAAAAGCAGGAAAAGTAAAACAGCTCCATCCTGAAGTAAATGAAGAAGATGTGCAAAAGCAAATAAAAGAAACACTTGCCAAACTTACTTCAAAAGGGAAATCCAAAGGATCAAAATACAGACGGGAAAAGCGTGATGCAATAACCAAAAAACAGGAGGCAGAAGATATACAGCATGAGCTGGAAAAAAATATTATTAAAGTTACTGAATTTGTATCTGTAAGCGAATTGGCTTCCATGATGAATGTTGAAAGTAATGAAATAATTTCAACATGCATGAACATCGGACTTCTGGTTTCAATAAATCAGAGACTTGATGCCGAAACCATAGCTCTTGTGGCTAATGAATTTAATTATGAAGTTGAGTTTATCAGTGTTGATGTTCAGGA
The DNA here is from genome assembly GCA_015222065.1 of Bacteroidota bacterium. GTDB lineage: Bacteria > Bacteroidota > Bacteroidia > Bacteroidales > VadinHA17 > JADFUQ01. Next base: position 3,224 of record JADFUQ010000540.1, on the reverse strand, counting down.
GGCAATAATGAAAGAGGAAGATCATGAAGAAGACATGAAACCTCGTCCGCCTATTGTAACGGTTATGGGACATGTCGATCATGGAAAAACAAAGTTACTTGACCATATTCGTAAATCCAATATAATTGCAGGAGAAGCAGGTGGAATAACCCAGCATATTGGTGCCTACAGTGTGAATCTTGGTGACAACCGGAAGATAACATTCCTTGATACACCCGGGCATGAAGCTTTTACTGCAATGCGTGCCAGAGGGGCTCAAATCACCGATATTGCCATTATCGTTGTAGCTGCCGATGATGGTGTTAAACCTCAAACAGTTGAGGCTATTAATCATGCACATGCTGCAGGCGTACCAATAGTTTTTGCAATCAACAAAATTGACAAACCGGCAGCAAATGCCGAAAAAGTGAAAGAAGAGTTGGCAAATATGAATTTCCTTGTTGAAGATTGGGGAGGGAAATATCAATCGCAGGACATTTCAGCTAAAAACGGGATAAATATTGATGAACTTCTGGAAAAAGTTCTGCTTGAAGCAGAAATGCTTGAGCTAAAAGCAAACCCTGACAGAAAAGCAAATGGAACCATTATTGAATCATCTCTCGATAAGGGAAGAGGCTATGTTGCAACTATACTTGTAGAAGGCGGAATCCTGAAGATTGGTGATATAATGCTTGCAGGGAGTTACTTTGGTCATATTAAAGCAATGTTCAATGAAAGAGATAAAAATATTGAAAAAGCCGGTCCGGCTACTCCTACCCTAATCCTTGGATTAAACGGAGCTCCACAAGCCGGAGATACTTTCAATATTATGAACAGTAATCGCGAAGCCAGGGATATTGCAACCAGAAGAGGTCAGCTACAACGCGAACAAGGTATCCGTACCCAAAAACATATCACCCTGGATGAAATAGGACGGCGAATTGCTATCGGTAACTTCCAGGAGCTAAACATTATTATCAAGGGAGATGTAGATGGCTCGGTTGAAGCGCTAAGTGACTCCCTGATAAAGCTATCTACTGATGAGATACATGTAAATGTTATACATAAAGCGGTTGGACAAATATCAGAATCAGATATTCTGCTTGCCGCAGCTTCAAATGCCTTAATTATCGGATTCCAGGTTCGCCCATCTATGGCGGCAAGAAAATTGGCTGAAAAAGAGGAAATTGAGATCAGGCTTTACTCCATAATCTACGATGCTATTGAGGAATTAAAATCAGCTATGGAAGGTATGCTCTCTCCTGAAATAAAAGAAAAAATTGTTGCTACTCTTGAGATCCTTGAAATATTTAAAATCACTAAAGCAGGAACAATTGCAGGGTGTATGGTGAAGGAAGGAAAAATCGTTCGTGACTCTAAAGTCAGAGTAATAAGGGATGGCATTGTTGTATATTCCGGAGAACTTGGATCACTGAAACGATTCAAAGATGATGTGAAAGAGGTAGTTTCAGGACTGGAATGCGGTCTTAATGTAACGAACTTTAATGATATCAAAGCAGGTGATACTATTGAAGCTTATACTGAATTTGAAGTGAAGAAAACACTATAATATCGTGCCATGCTATTGTAACTATTCAGTGTCTTAAGTTTGGAATACCTAAAATGGCTAATCTCATTATACTTTTCATTTTTGTCGATCGCCGACTGTGGACTGCCGACTGATTAGTTACCTGCTGTCAATACGTTGCAGGAAAAATGTTCCGAAAAGAGTTTCAACAGAATCAACAGGTTCATATTCATATTCAGTAAAAAAATAATCATCTTCCCCGGTATCAATAACCCCTCGCCGCGATAATATTCCTGGATATTTAACACAATCAGTATAAATTTGGTTCTCCCGGGCAATTAATGTGTCCAGTTTACTATACAGACCAGTTACACTCATACCTTGTTGGATTAGTGAGGAAGGAGATTTTATTATTTGTGGATAAACCTCGATCCCCGACTGATAATAAAGTCTGCTAATAACCTGCTGGTCGGATTTTATTACAAATGTAGCATCCGGTGTTTTCTTTATCCAGGATTCAAGCATAATATAATCAGTGAAATTAAAACTATTGCGGGGAATTAAACCGTAGGAAACATTCCAAACCAATAATGCAATCGCGAAAAGTACCATTGATATGTTTCTGATTTTTATCTTTGAGAATAATAATAAATATCCCAGGAAAGGGATCATTACCATAAACTCGGCATTCCCCTCTGCAATGAATGCAAAAACAAAATAAAATACCAGTATAATTAAATGAGTAATAAAAAATGGGAGGTTCATTATCTCTATTTTTCTAATCAAAAACCGGTTCCTTATAAAAACAGCCCCTATTAATAACATGGAAACCAGTCCGGGTATGATCCAGAGGATATTTTCCCCGATCATTCGAAAAATATATCCATGAATCTGTACGAAGCTTCTGATAAAATTTACCGGTGTAAAAAAGAAATTCTCCCATCCGGGGGTTTTATCAAATCCCGGAGAGAGGTAATCTCTTAAAGCAAATTGGAATACCCCGGTAAAATTTTTCTCAAACTCCGAAAGTTTGAATGCCACAATACCATAGACCAAAATCACAGGTACTACAGTAGTTACAAATACAAGTTTTGATTTCCATGGATGGCGAAAAATGATCAACCCAACAAATAAACCTAACCACCAGAACACACCTATTTGATGGTAAAGAACAGCAAATGAGGCAAGCAACCCGCTTATCAGGAGACTTGGCAAACTTCTATTATTCAAATAACCCTGATAAATAATACTTGCACTCAGTGAAAAAGCAAGAGGAAAAAGATATACTTCATTTTCTGACGAATAACGCATCACTGCAAAAGAAGATCCTGTAAGTAATATAATCCTGAAAATTTCTTTTATTGATCGTCCTGTTCTTTTCAGAAGTAAAGAAAACAAATAAAGACAGATTCCTCCAATAATTGAATTAGCCATTTTCATCCCCTGAAGAATATTAATTTCTTCATTATTGAAAAAAGGCAAATTAAAAAAGAGACGGAATGTCGCATTGTAAAGCAGGTGGTGAGGATGGAATAATTCGTCACAATATTTAACCGATGCAGCATAATAATATGCATCAACAGAGGAATTGTTAGTAGGAAATACCAGGTAAAGAATAGTAAAAGCAACCGTTAACAAAGGAATCCAATAACTTTCCGGTATTTGCTTTTGTCTTTTCACTACTTTATGTATAGTAACTATTCAGTGCCTTAAGTTT
>JADFUQ010000539.1 GCA_015222065.1 Bacteroidota bacterium | reverse complement strand
TCTTCCCTGTAACTGGCCGCCGAACAATTGAAGTTCAAATAAAACATAACCTGAACATCAAGAGGATCAATTTCTTCGCTGCTAAATGACGATCCATCATGAAAAAAATGATCCCGTGGGCTTGAATGAGCGGCAATATACATCCATTCATATTTATTATTTATGGCGGCTTGAATTCTGTTTTTATAATCACTACTAGTCACATTTCCATTAATACCATCATTAATAAAAGTCACTTCATCATACAGCTTAAACACTTCGTTTTCCATGTGAAAACCGGCCCAGTCATGATCAACATAACTGAATCCCTGGTTTTTTAATCTCAACGTACCTTCCCGGTATTGGTGTACTTTATTTAAATATCTAACCACTAACTGCGATTCATTTATATCATGATAAGTCATGGTTGGAGTATAAAAACGACCGATCCAGATATCCGGTTCTACATTTCCGGCATGATCATCATGTATGCCATTATCTCTTTCATTATCAAGCCATTCACCGTCAACATCCATGTAATACAAATCACAGGGGAATATATCCCAACCTGTCGTATCACCCTGGTCATTAAATATTGGCATCTCATACCAGGCTATTGCTAACTCTCCTATTAGAAATGCTCCGTCAATACTATTATTGGTCCATTCCTGGTATAAATAATCTCTCAGCTCTGCAGGATCATTTGTATTTGTAGAGGCAGCGACCTTAACCGTATATCCTTCAGATTCCAGGTCTGCTTTATAAGTATTTATTGCCTCCATTACCTCGGGCGCCTGGGGATTAGATAGCCATTGATTATATATTAACAGGATATTCCCACTGGCCATAATTCCATATTCAACCGTTTGCTCCTTCACATTCACTTCAAATTTTTCATCAAATTTTGTACTGTTTATATATTTATTATAATTCTCGTGCGCCCGTTTTACATATTCATGAACATAATCATCTTTTTCCCAATATTTTTCAAAGCGATTATAGTCTATTTTGCTTTGATTAGCTTTATCATCTGCAAATGCAAAATTAAATAAGAGACAGCCTGTTAATATCAATAATCCCGTTTTGTATTTCATAGCTCCTTCTATTATTATTAAATAAACAGTAAAAAATTACTTGATTCGGACTATCCACTACCTAAGGTGGTGGTTTAAGCCGATTAATTAACCCTTACTCAGGAAAGACCCGCACTAAAGTCACACCATGAGGTGATACATTAGATTCGAATCGTTCCTGAAAAATTCCCAGATCTTTTTGTCTCCAGAGATCACGAACCCGCTGTTTTCCATTAAGTCCTAATTTTGACCATTCAATCGCAATAGTCTCATGTTTATACGAATCCGTATTAAAAAGTCCGACAGTTAGAGAACCATCTTCCATTTTTTTCGCCCAAACCTGATAATCTTCATTTTTGATTATTTGTTCCGCTTGTTTTCCTAATGGATCCTGATTTACTTCAAGGACCTCGTCGTTTGTAAGCAGGTTTAAAGTAAAATCATCTATCTGTTCAATAGGACAACCAATAAGCAATGGAGCTGAAAGCAAACACCACAAGCTTATATGAGTATACTGTTCATCGGGCGTAAGATTTGACGGATGCAGTTCAGGTCCCCATCCGACATTGCCAACAACAAGCATATCAGGATCATTCCAGCAACCCGGTTTAGCGTACTTACTGCATTTGTTTTGCGAAAAACCAATCTTTGACATACTGCTCCATGTATCGACGATATCGCCGGTAGTCCGCCAACAGTTGCCTCCGACTTCTTCACCCCATTTCCAGACTTCACCCATTCCGTACTGGCAGAGACTGTATATAATATCCCGAGGTTGCTTTAACAGCTCATCCCTCATACGCGTATAAGGTCTTTTTAGTTCATCTAAACTTTTATCTTTTGCAATCCTAGAATAATAACACCAGTCGTACTTCAGATAGTCAAATCCCCAATTCGCAAACTGCTTGGCATCCTGAGCTTCATATTCATAACTCCCGGTGAATCCCTGGCAGGTATAAGGTCCGGGAGAAGTATAGATACCCGCTTTAAGACCCAAACCATGTATATAATCAGTCAAATCCTTCATATCCGGAAATTTTTTATTAGTAAGCGGCATCCCATTTTTGTTACGCGGCTCACCGCTAATTACAGGGTCATCAGAATCAGGTTTGATCATCCAGCAATCGTCAATATTAATATAGGTCCAACCATGGTTAATCAGTCCTTTTTCAACCATAGCCCTGGCGCTTGCCCGGATATTTTCATCAGTAACACCGCATGCCCAGCAGTTCCAACTATTCCAACCCATTGGCGGAGTGAGACAAATAGTGTCTCCAACAACAATACGAAAATCACGTTTAGAACTCCCTTTTTCATTCTCAGCTATTAGCTTAACATTGTAAGCGCCTTCATTATTAACGACACCGGTAATGCGGCCTGTTTTGCCGTCTAATGTGAGACCCTCAGGCAGTCCTTGCGCCGAGAACGTCATTGGGCGATCTCCTGTAGCGGGAATAGTAAATAAAAACGGCGATCCGGGACGAACTCCAAATATTCCGGCGCCATTAATTTTCGGAGCAGGACCTGGTTTAGGCGTAAGAATATAGGGCTCACGGGTATAAGGTTTGACAGGTTCAGGTTTATTTCCCAGGTAATTGATTTTAGCCTCTGCCCAATCTGCATGATCATAGTTTATACCATTGCCTCCGTCAGAGACAATCAACCTGATTTCTTTAAGGCCTTCAATATTTACATCTGCTTTTATAGCGTTCTGGCCGGCTTTCATCACACCGCTTTTCCATAATACTCTTGATTTGGGAGTGTTGTTTTCATCATAAGCAACAATGCTAAACTCAACAGAAGCCCATTCATTACCTTCGATTTCATCATCTATTCCTACCAATGCTGTAAAAGTTTTTGCTTTTCCGTCAAGATTTATTCTATAACAGCCATCAGCGTGGGTTCCTAACCCCCGTTCAAATTTCCTGCCGGCAACAGACAGAGGATTGCCGTCTATGGATTTATTTGCCTGAGTCCGTCCCCATCCCTCCTCGGCATATTGAGCGCCAAGCTCATCCAGCCATATCACTTTGGTTTCTCCTTTTTCC
>JADFUQ010000082.1 GCA_015222065.1 Bacteroidota bacterium | reverse complement strand
TTTTAATATATTTGGATCGTAATTTTATAGAGTTGATCGAAAGACAACTACTTTAATACTACTTAATAATGTTAGGACTTGATCTTTTGACAAGTACCAATTATAACATGAAAAAAACCTTTTTAATTTAAAATAATTGATCAGTAATCAGCAAATCAATATCTATGATATTTTAGCTGGTTCTAATTATTCATAACCGACAGACTATATAATTCTCTTCATTAAATAGAGTCTTAAGTACTGTCAATTTGGGAGATTATGGTTTTGAAAACAGTGGAAAGTTTCTTGCAATACTTTAATGAAAGCAAAAAAATTACCATGGTAACATGTTATGATTTTTGGTCAGCACAAATAATTAACAATAGTAATGTTGATGCTGTCTTAGTTGGAGATAGTACAGCTATGGTAATGCACGGGTATGATACTACAATAAATGCAGATATTGATATGATGGTTTCCCATACTGCTGCAGTAAGTAAAGGACTAAAACAAAAATTCTTAATAGCTGACATGCCTTTTTTATCCCATTTGAAGGGTCGTAATCAACTTGTCGAATCTGTGGATAAATTGTTCAAAGCAGGAGCACAAGCTGTAAAAATTGAAGGAACCGGGAACACTATAAATGATATTGAATTTTTGGTTAAAAGTGGAATACCCGTAATGGGCCACTTGGGAATGACACCTCAATCTGTTCATCAATTCGGTGGGTTCAAATTGCAAGGTAATACTGAGAATCAAGCAAATCAAATTTTGGAAGAAGCAAAAAAGTTACAATATGCCGGCTGTTTTTCAATCGTTTTAGAAATGGTACCATCAAAGCTTTCCAAAAAAATTACACAAAACCTAAGTATCCCAACTATAGGAATTGGTGCTGGCAAATTCACTTCAGGACAAATTTTGGTACTACAAGATTTATTGGGAATGAATAAGGATTTTAATCCAAAATTCTTAAAGAAATATTTAAATGGATTTGAACTAATAAAAAAAGCGTTAAACAATTATGATAAAGATGTAAAGGAAATGAAATTTCCTTCAACAAAGGAGAGTTACTAATGAAAATTTTTTCCAATCCTGGTGAGATGAAGCATGAGTTATCACATTGCAAGGATAGAGAAATTGGATTTGTGCCAACTATGGGTGCTTTGCATAAAGGACATATTAGTCTAATTAAAAAATCAATAGCCGAAAATGATATAACCGTTGTAAGTATTTTTGTTAATGCAACCCAATTTAATGATCCGGAAGATTTTAAAAAGTATCCAAATAATTTGGATAATGACATTAATATTCTGGAACCACTAAATGTTAATTATTTATTTGCTCCGGAACATAATTTATTATATAACGATAACTATTTGTATAGAATTATTGAAACCACCTTCAGTAAAGAGCTTTGTGGTGCACAACGGGAAGGACATTTTGAAGGAGTCCTGACTGTTGTTATGAAACTGTTAAATATTGTAAATCCTCGTAGAGCATATTTCGGTGAAAAAGACTTTCAGCAATACAAGTTGATCAAAGGAATGGTAGAAGCTTTTCATATGAACGTTGAAATAATTCCCTCTCCAACAATAAGGGAAAACGATGGTTTGGCATTAAGTTCCAGAAACCTTCTTCTATCAGGGGAAGATCGAAAAAAAGCTGCAAAATTTCCTGAACTACTGATGTCAGGACAATCAGATAAAGAAGTAAATTCACAACTTGAGGAAGAGGGATTTAAAGTAAATTATATTAAAACGTTAAATGGAAGACGATTTGGAGCAGTAACTCTAGGAAAAGTAAGGTTAATAGACAATGTTAAAAAATAAAATATTAGTAAAAATCACGGGGTCAATTGCCGCTTATAAAGTTGGGTATTTAATTTCCAAACTTGTTCAAAATGGATTTGAAGTTAAAACAGTTGTAACTGAATCCGCTCTCAATTTTATTGGCAAAGCTACACTCGAAGGTTTGACAAATAATCATGTTTATTGCGATACCTTTGAATCAAATAAATTGATGAGTCATATTAGCTTAACAAAATGGGCAGATTTGACTATTCTCGTTCCGGCAGATGCAAATACAATTAACAAGTTCTCAGCTGGTATTGCTGATAATTTGGTCACTTCCCTGTTTTTAGCTAAAAACACCGAAAAACCATATTTAATAGCTCCGGCAATGAATGTAGCAATGTACAATCATCCTGCAACGCAGTCGTCATTAGAAAAGTTAAAGGAGTGGGGCTGCATTGTTTTGCCAACCGAAGAAGGATACTTAGCTTGTGGAGATGAAGGAAAAGGAAAACTTCTTGAGCCGGATAAAATTTACGGATATATAATAAGTAATTTAAACCAATCAAAAATTAAGAAAAGAATACTGATTACATTTGGCGGTACAAAAGAAAAGATTGATAATGTAAGATATCTAACCAACCTTTCTACCGGAACAACCGGAGCTGAAATTGCGAGGTATTTTTATTTGAAAGGATACGATGTTACACTTATTAAAACAAAAGAAGCTGCTATGCCTGAATTTGATGTAAAGACTTTTGAGTATGATGATTATTCAAGTTTACAACAAAAGCTCAAAAAGGAATTAAATGAAACTGATTATCAGGCAATAATTCATTTAGCCGCTATTAGTGATTACTCTCCTGATAATATTACTGTTGGTAATAATACATTCGCCTTGCCATCAAATGATAAAATCAGTTCAGAAAATGATTCGATTACAATTACTTTTAAGAGAAATACTAAAATTATAGATCACATAAAATCATGGTCATTAAATAAAAAGGTGAAACTGATAGGATTTAAATTTGCTAATTCATCTGACCGGGGAAAAAATGATAAAATTATTAACAAATTATTTTTGAGATCAAAAGCTGATTACATAGTCTTTAATACTTTTGAAAGCAGAATTAATAATAAACAGACATGCTATGAAGTAATTGACGAAAGCAGCAACAGTATAAAGGCTTCAAATGCCCGGGAGTTAGCTAAAGTTTTAGAACAATTAATCAAGGAGGAATAAATGTTATTGTGTCTTGATGTAGGGAACACTCAAATATACGGTGGAATTTATAAAAATGATGAATTGGTACTTCAATTCAGAAAGACTTCACAACTGAATTTATCATCAGATGAAATTGGTATATTTCTAAAAAGTGTTATCAGAGAAAACAATTATGATATTAAAGATATAGATGCTATATCAATATGCAGTGTGGTTCCCGATAAAGATCACTCAATAAGAAACGGCTGCATAAAATATTTTAACATATCTCCTTTTTTCTTGCAACCGGGTGTAAAAACCGGACTCAAAATTAAATATAACAATCCGCACGAAGTAGGAGCTGATAGAATAGCAAATGCAATAGCTGCTCTAAGTATGTATCCCAATAATAATCTAATTGTTGTTGATTTTGGAACAGCAACTACCTTTTGTGTTATTTCAAAAAATAAAGAATATTTAGGGGGAATTATTCTTCCGGGTATAAGAATGTCTATGGAAGCACTTGATAAACATACTGCTAAGCTTCCACGAGTTGAGATAAAAAAAACCAGGAATGTATATGGGAAAACAACAACAGAGAGTATTCAAGCAGGACTATACCATGGTCAAATTGCATTAGTTAAAGAGTTAACAAAAAAAATATCGGTCGAGGCATTCCAGGGAGACAAACCTATAGTTATAGGTACCGGAGGATTTTCTTCATTGTTCCGGAATGAAAACTTATTCGATATTATATCACCAACCTTAGTATTTAAAGGATTAAACGAAGCATACAAAATTAATGAGACCAATATATGAAACGAACACTTTTGAAATCAAAAATTCATAGAGCTGTTGTAACAGATGCTGATCTAAATTATAAGGGCTCTATATCAATTGATAAATCACTCTGTAAAAAAGCTGACCTGTTAGAATTTGAAAAAGTTGATATCTATAATGTTACAAATGGAGAACGGTTTTCAACCTATGTAATATATGGTGCAGCAAGAGAGATTTGTTTAAATGGTGCTGCAGCAAGGAAAGTATATAAAGGCGATTTAGTTATAATAGCAAGTTTTGCAGAATATGATGAAATTGAGTCTTCTCAACACTGCCCTAAAATTATTGTGGTAGATTCAAAAAATAAAGTAAAGAAAAATCATAATGCAAAATAAAGATCTTCATACTGATTTTTTATGATATATCCGCCTGCAAGCAAGCTTGCGGATTAGATGTGTGGGTGAGGATTTTGTTGAGGTCGCGGGCGGATTCGAACCGCCGTCAACGGTTTTGCAGACCGCCACCTAGCCACTCGGTCACGCGACCTTTTTCTTATGGATTGCAAATTTATGTAAATTAATCCAGTTATGCCAATAATGATTTTATATGTTTTCCTCTGATTTCAAGCATAAAATAATTTAAGTTACTAGTTGCTTGTTACTAGTCACTAGTTAATATGCTGTATTCCAATTGTTTATAAAATCTTTTTATGTTTAATTCAAAAATTAATCATTCCAGCTACCAGAAACTGGCAACTTAGGTTAAATAATTGCTATAATCAACTTAAAAATATTCCCCCTTATTTGTACGCCCCAGCGATACACTTACACTATCTACCTTCCCCCCAACAGGGGGATTCATTTTTGAAATTTTTATCCTTACCTTTTCAATCCCCACCAAACTCTCAAAAAGAGCATCCAGAATTCTTTTTGCAATATGCTCGAGCAAATTCGACTTCTTCTCCATCTCTTTCCTTATCAGCTTATATGCAACCTGGTAGTTTACAGCATCTTCAAGATTGTCTGTTACAGCCGGTCTGCTCATATCCGTTTCAATCCAAAGATCTACTAAAAACCTGTTTCCGACAATCTGCTCCTCCCTGAAATGCCCATGATAAGCATAAAATTCCATGTTTTCAATCTGTATAACACTCATAATATAATTTTTAAGTTACTTCTGAAAAGCAAATTAGCGAAAGAAAATCTGTTTTTCAAATGATTTGTGCCAGTTTTCGCTCTCAAGTTCGCTCAAACATTCCATTATTCCCTCTATTCCGCTCTTCTATTCTTCCATCTTTTCCCTCTATTCCACTCTTCCATTATTCCATTCCTCCATTCTTCCATGGTCCATTTTCTGACAAAATTGGACAGGATTTTATTTTTCATTTACTAATTAACCAATAAACCGGATATTTCCTCTTATTTTTGTACCTGTAAAAAAACAGTTATACATGAGCCGGCAATGCATATATAAATACAACCCCGCATTCGGTGAACGCGTTGAAAAATCAAAATCAAAAACGGGAAACATGGAAAAATCAGAGGAAACCCGAACACCACTGAACTTTATTGAAAGTATGATTGAAGAAGATATCAGAAACAATAAAAACCAGGGAAAGGTATATACACGTTTCCCTCCTGAGCCAAACGGATATCTGCACATAGGTCATGCAAAATCAATTTGCCTGAATTTCGGGCTGGGATTAAAATATAACGGAAAAACCAACCTCCGTTTCGACGATACTAATCCTATCAAGGAGGAAATTGAATATATCAACTCCATCCTGGAAGATATTGAATGGCTTGGCTTTAACTGGGAAGGTGAGCCCAGATATGCCTCTGATTATTTTGACCGGCTATATGAATGGACAATTAAAATAATAAAAAAGGGGAAAGCATATGTGGATGATCAGTCAGCTGCAGAGATAGCAAATCAGAAAGGAACACCAACCGAACCTGGACAGGAAAATCTGTACCGGAACAGAAGCATTGAAGAAAATCTAGATCTGTTCGAACGCATGAAAAACGGTGAGTTTGAAGAGGGATCTAAAGTACTGCGTGCAAAAATTGATATGGCATCTCCCAATATGCATCTCCGCGACCCGCTTATGTACAGAATACTTAAAAAGCCACATCATCGTACCGGCGACAAATGGTGTATTTACCCGATGTACGACTGGGCGCACGGGCAGTCAGATTTTATTGAAGGAATCACACATTCACTCTGCACCCTGGAATTTGAGGTTCACCGTCCTTTATACGACTGGTTCCTTGACCAGATAGTTGAAAATGATTACAGACCTGTGCAAACAGAATTTGCACGGTTGAACCTCAGTTACACGATCATGAGTAAACGTAAACTGCTTGAACTGGTTAATGAAGGACATGTAACCGGTTGGAACGATCCGCGCATGCCAACTATTTCAGGACTGAAACGACGTGGTTATACATCTGAATCTATACGTGATTTTGCCGACCGTATTGGAGTAGCAAAAAGGGACAATGTGATAGATGTAGCCCTGCTTGAACATGCCCTGAAAGACGACCTGAACAAAAAAGCTCCCAGGGTAATGGCAGTTCTCGACCCGCTGAAGGTAATAATTACAAATTACCCTGAAGGAAAAACTGAAGATCTGGAAACAACAAATAATCCTGAGGATGAAAGCATGGGGAGCCGTATTATCCCCTTCTCCAGGGAAATATTAATTGAAAAAAGTGATTTTATGGAAGACCCTCCCAAAAAATTTTTCCGGCTTGGTCCCGGTCGTGAAGTTCGTCTGAAAAGTGCTTATATCATTAAATGTGAGGATTTCAAAAAAGATCCGGAGACCGGAGAGATCACAGAATTGTATTGCACTTACGATCCTGATACAAAAAGTGGCAGTGGCAGCCAGAGGAAAGTTAAAGGAACTCTTCACTGGGTCTCTGCACCACATGCCATTAATGCAGAGGTAAGAATGTATGACCGCCTTTTTAATCATCCTGATCCTGCAGGACAGAAAGATGATGATTATAAGGAATTTCTGAATCCTGATTCACTTAAAGTACTGGAAAAAACCATGGTTGAACCCTCTCTTAAAACATCCAAACCAATGGATAAATTCCAGTTCCAGCGTATCGGTTATTTTTGTGTTGATTATGACTCAACAGAAGATCACCTGGTCTTTAACCGTACCGTACCACTCCGTGATAGTTGGGCAAAAATACAATATAGCTTAACCTAAAAATTACCTTCGGTTTAGAATAGTACATCCGGGCGAAACGGTTTCACATCGTGGAATACGGGTAATATGCCATAGAACATTTTACAAAATTGTTGTAAAACCGAACAAATACACCTGTAACTGCGTATAATCGGGTAAAACGAAAAGGAAAGGAGTTGCATAATGAAAACAATAGTAAAAATTCTGATCGTCGCGTTCGCCTTTAGTTTATCCTATTATGCCAATGCACAAAAGCCAGAATCTGTTAATGTTGACAAAAAGAATAACATTAAACATGTAGAATTCACAAAAAAGGATCTCAAGAAAATCTACTTTCTGGCAACTTATAATTTCTATAATGATAAATTCGGTGAGGCTTTACCCATTTTTCAAAAACTACTGAAAAATGATCCTGCAAATTCAAACTTATGTTATTACATTGGAGTTTGCTATTATCACACCAATAACTTTAATGCCTCAAAAGAATATTTAACGATTGCCTCAAAGAATACAAGTAAAAATTATAAAGACAATGTATTTGAAAAAAATGCACCCCAGCAAGTTTTTAGTTACCTGGAACTTATTAAAAATATTGAACTTAAGAATTAAGAATTTTCCGACTGCCAATTAAACCCGTTTGATCCCCAATAACCTGGATTGGACGGGTTTTTTTTGCTGATGAATAATTAACCCGGCGATTGCGAATAGTTTGATGAGTTTTTAAGAAGTTTTAATATTCTGCAGCCCTGTTTCAATCCTGGCTAATGTCTTCTCCCTCCCTATCAGGGCAATAATGTCAAATAAATGCGGACCCTTCAAGGCCCCCACAACAGATAACCTGAAAGGATTCATTACTTTACCCATACCAAGTTTTTTATCATTGATCCATTGCTTCACCTTTTCTTCTGTATTCCCAGTTGTAAATTCAGAAATTTCAATATCTGATAAAACCTGTATTAACTCCTTCATGATCCCGGGAGTATTCTCTTTCCAGTTTTTCTTTATAGCTTTCTGATCATATTCTTCAGGAGGCTTGAAAAAGAAATGCCCCTGATCCCAGAAGCCGGAGACAAAATTTGCCCGTTCCCGTATCAACTCCACTACTTTCCTGACATAATTTTTTTCAGCATCTATCCCTTTCTCCACCAATATTTTACTAAAAGATACAGCTAACTCGCCGAGATCCTGTTTCTGAAGGTAATAATGGTTAAACCATTTTGCCTTATCCGGATCGAACCGGGCGCCTGCTTTACCTACCTTTTCAAGAGAAAAAGCCCGGATTAGTTCATCCATGGAGAAAATTTCCTGAGTTGTTCCCGGGTTCCATCCTAAAAGGGCAATGATATTAATAAAAGCTTCAGGGAAATAACCGGATTCCTTATAACCTTTGGATATTTTCTTAGTTTTCGGATCCTTCCAGTT
>JADFUQ010000081.1 GCA_015222065.1 Bacteroidota bacterium | reverse complement strand
CGTTCATTATTACCGTTACCGTATTGTTCACCTGTGTCAATATAATTCACTCCTGATTTTAACAAAGCCCTGAGAACTGCTTCACTTCTTGGTGAACCTGAAGCGATATCAGAGACTTTAAAACCGGTTCTGCCAAGAGTGTTATAGTTTTTTATTTTTTGAATTTCTTCCGGTTCAGCGGTAACCTGATTAGGGAGAAAAGCGCTTTTACCCAATACCGGTGTACAGATCAAAGCAAGAGATGAATTCCTGATAAAATTGCGGCGGTTTGTTTTTTTCAGGCTCATTGGTTTCAATTTTAAAATTTGCTTCAATTTAATGAAAAATCCTGATTAATTAACAATTTGAGATTTCGACAATCTTGGGTATATTTAGAGATAATTAGAATTCTTAGAATTGAATAATTGTAACTAATCAGTACTGAAAGTGAACTAAAGTTGAGAAGAAGTTTTAACTTTAGTCACTTCTTCATTTAGTCATTCCAAAAATAAGACACTAAGTAGTTACGAATAATTAAAAATTACAGATTATGACCAAGGTTTTTTACATTGGCGACTGGGCCATCATGACTGGTCCGGTGTTTGCAGAATCGCCATTTAATTATGTCCATAAAGGATTGGAATTATTCAATTATGGTAAGTGGTTGAAAGAAGCACTGGAGTCGAACCGGCAGACTGAAGTAGAGTCTGTTTCGACCTGGGATTTTTACCGGATGGGACCCGGTGAATATGAAAAGGTGTTGGATGAATATGATGTAATTATATTTAGTGATGTGGAGGCCAAATGCTTTCAATTGTCCCCCAGTTTTTTTAATCGTGAGAAGTTTGGCAAAAAGGTACTGACTTTCCCCGACCGTATCAGGCTCACCGTCGAGGCAATTAAACAGGGAAAATCGGCCATGTTCCTGGGTGGATGGCTTTCTTTTACCGGTGAAATGGGGAAGGGGGGATGGAATCGTACCGGCTTAAAAGAAATATTACCCGTTCAATGTCTTGATCATGAAGACCTGGTTGAAAGTACTGAAGGCTTCCTGCCGGAATCTACTGATGAAACAGGTAACTTCCTGGATGACCTGCCAATAGATGAATTCCCACCTATATTGGGATATAACCAAACCCTGCCACGTAAAGGATTCAAGTCAATACTGAATATCAGGGAAACCGGAGACCCGTTATTAGCATGGGGAAAAGTTGGCAAGGGGAATGTGCTTGCCTATACATCTGATCCTGCACCACACTGGGGCTGTAATTTTGTGTATTGGGAACATTATAATACCTTCTGGCAGAAATGTCTTGGATTGCTTATACCAAACAGATCAGACCGGTGAAAAACCCGGATCGGTCAGGCCGGTAGTAAAAACTAACTATTATGACAACAACAAGAAGAAATTTTCTGACAAGCCTTGCAATAGCAGGAGCAGGTTTTTCAACATTATCAGCAAAAATTGTAATAGCTGGTGAAAAAAAGTCAAAAAAGGATATTCCCTCAGGGAAACCAAATCCTATTGGTGTATCAACCTATTCATTCTGGCAGTTTAACGGACCCAGGGAAGATGTGCCAATTGAAAAGTGTATTGACCAGACAGCCCGGATGGGTTTTGATGGTGTTGAGATACTGCTTGTGCAAATGACCTCTGAAGATAATGCCTACCTTCAGAAATTAAAGCGCCGGGCTTTTCATAACGGGCTCGACCTGATGGGGTTTTCAACACACCAGGGATTTTTATCTCCGGATAAGGAGTACCGTGAAAAGAATATAAAAAAAACAATTCACCAGATTGAACTTGCCTATAAACTTGGTATTCCGACTATGCGTCTGAATACAGGAAGATGGGGTACAATAAAATCGTTTGATCAGAATATCCCGTATGCAATGCTTGTACAGGCAAAGACATATTTTGGAGGAGGAAAATGGTACACCCTGGATATTGATTATAAAAAAATTGCTGGTATCCTGAAAAAACATGATTACAGGGGATATATTTCACTTGAGTTCGAAGGACAGGAATCATCTGAAACAGCTATCCCTAAAAGCCTGAAACTGTTGAGGGATGCTTTTGCGTAATATCAGATATTTATAGGATTTGATTATTAATCGGTGCATCTCAAAAGCAGATAAAAATAACTGTATGATTTTATTTATATTTATAAAAAGAATTAGATCATGAGAAATCGAAAATCAATTTTGTATCCGTTTTTACCGGTTATAATCACATTTTGTTTATACCTGGTATTTTATTCAGAAATAGAGATAAGCCCTGCTCGTGCAGGATTCTGGCTTGTCTTGGCAATGGGAATGTCAGTTGGTGTTGTTTTATGCCGGCTTATCCAATGGCCAAAGGATAAAAAATAGGCATTTTAGTCATTTCTTCTTTTTCACAGCATTCTTAAATAGTCGTCAGACCACCTGGAGTGGTCTGATGACTGATTCTTGTACTAATATTCTTTCTTCTCTTTTTCATCCAAAAGTTTCTCAAAAAGCTTTTGGTATTTCTCTGATAACTCAAGATTTTTTTTGTGCAGTTGATTTATCTCTTTCAGCAACTTAATATTTTCATTTTTGATTTTTTGTAGCTCGTTATATTTACTATTATACGACCCTGCATCCTCATTCACTTTTTCAAATCTGCCATCTTTCAACCACATCTTACCGGTACCATTAATGAACCAGTTGGCATTTAAGGAAGGCCAATAGTCAAGTATTTGCTTTACTATTTTTAAGCCTACAGGGTTTGTCCCTCGTGTCAGATTATTAACCTGCTGTTTCGTAACTCCCCAAGCCTTAGCAAGCTTAGTTTGAGATGTCCCCGTTGTTTCCAATACTTTATTAAACCTTTGATTTAATGACATTATATGATTTTTTGAGAAAAAGTAAATATATTACTTGACTTTAGTAAATTAATTCCTTTACTTTGCAATATCAATTTAAGACTTTAAATCTATTTTTTCAACTATGAGTAAAAAAATTACTGAAAAATTAACATTTAAAAAATACTATGAAAAACTGGGTAAGGAGAATCCCCAGATAAAATTAAGGGACCGTGTTATAAAAGAATGCGGGATCACCAGAGCTACATTTTATAAATGGCTAAATGGCGAAACCAACAATGTCCCCAAACTCGCAATGGAAAGAATATCTGAATTGACCGGGATTCCTGTTGAATATCTGTTTCCTGATCAATAACCGGTATCGTATAATTTAATAATGCACAGGAATGCTTGAAAAAACATGAAAAAAAGAACAGATTTAAATAGAAAAATAAAAAAAAAGAAAATGACAGATCGTTGGTTAAATGTACTTATAATAATAGTTTTAATAACCTGGATTCTTTTAAGCCTTATTTTTTTAATCAGGGATATTCAGTTAAGACAAGAAATTGAAGCGCTTAAAGCAGAAATAGAACAAATATAATGTATGACTAATGTTGTTAATTATTTGTATAACTTAAATGAAAGGTTACTTTTGCAAGCTTAAAAAGAGAATATCATGAAACCCGTAAAAAAAATTATAGCATTAGTAGCACATGACAATAGAAAAAACGATTTAATTGAATGGGTTAAGTGGAATTTGAATATACTCGTGGCACATAAACTCATCTGTACAGGAACAACAGGGAAATTAGTAGAAGAAACGGTAGAAAGAATAGCTGAAAAAGATCAGAATTTTAAATACACCATTACTAAATTGAAATCAGGTCCGTTAGGAGGAGATCAACAATTAGGTTCATTGATTACAGAAGGTAAAATTGATTTCATTGTATTTTTATGGGATCCGATGCAGCCTCAACCCCATGATGTTGATGTTAAGGCTCTATTGAGAATAGCTGTTCTTTATAATATTCCCATGGCTTGTAATCGTTCGACAGCTGATTTCATGATTTCATCGCCTTTAATGAATGAAAAGTATACTCCTATATTAAAAGATTATTCTAAATATTTGAATAGAGAATTTTAGTTTATAATCAAACAACTAAGAAATAGTTTATTTCGAATCAGCGTTGTTTATGATGTTTTTAATACTAAAAAATATAATAGCTTTGAATATATAAAAGGAACCGAATTTCATTTATTTGAGTTATGGAAAATTTGAATCATGGACAAAGGGAGAGCAGAGCAATTGAAGGTCAGTATGGCCTTGAATACCTCAATCTGAAAAACATCAATAATATTTACTGGAATTTAACCACATCCGGGTTATATGAGCAGATTATCCGCCGCAGGGAAGGGTTGTTAACTCATTTGGGGCCGGTGCTGGTTCGTACAGGCGCTTATACAGGCCGGTCTCCAAATGATAAGTTCATCGTTAAAGAACCAACCACGGAAGATAAAATTTGGTGGGGTCCGGTTAACCGTCCCTTTGATGAAGAGAAATTCGCTCACATATGGCATCGTCTGCAGGCTTATTTGCAAGGCAGCGATATTTTTGTTCAGGATTGTTATATAGGTGTTGATGAAAAATACAGAATACCATTGCGCGTTATTACCGAGTATGCCTGGCATTCTCTTTTTGCCAGAAATATGTTTATCAATATTAGAGACCTGGACGAACTAAAGAACCATATCCCGGAATATACAATTATTGACCTGCCCAAGTTTCATGCAGTTCCCGAACTTGACGGGACAAATTCCGAAGCTTTTATTTTGCTTAATCTGGGACAGAAGCTTATTCTGATTGGTGGAACCAGCTACGGCGGAGAATTAAAAAAGTCAGCCTTTACGTTGATTAACTTTCTGCTTCCGGATAAGAATGTGTTGCCAATGCATTGCAGTGCCAATGTTAGTAAAGAGGGGGGTACAGCTCTGTTTTTCGGACTATCCGGCACAGGTAAAACCACACTTTCCGCTGATCCTGGGAGGGCGCTTATCGGGGATGATGAACACGGCTGGAGCGAGGACGGGATTTTTAATTTTGAAGGCGGTTGTTATGCAAAAGTTATTCGCCTTTCGAAGGAAGCAGAACCGGCTATTTATGCCACCACCCGCCGCTTCGGGACAATTCTGGAAAATGTATCTATTGATTCATATTCGCGCAAGCCCGACCTGAACGACAGTTCTTTTACTGAAAATACAAGGGCTTCTTATCCGATCACACATTTGGATAATATTGTCCCTGAAGGGAAAGGTGAGCATCCCGGAAATGTTATTTTCCTTACTGCTGATGCTTTCGGTGTGTTACCACCCCTCTCAAAATTATCACCCGAACAGGCCATGTATCACTTTCTACTTGGCTACACTGCGAAAGTTGCCGGAACCGAACGGGGTATCACTGAACCGGTGGCTACTTTCAGCACTTGTTTCGGAGAGCCGTTTATGCCTCAGCATCCCAGCATTTATGCCAAATTATTGGGTAAAAAGCTTGAAGATCACAATGTGACTACCTGGTTAGTGAACACAGGTTGGACAGGCGGCCCATACGGGACCGGTCACCGGATGTCTATACAGCATACAAGAGTAATGTTAAACAGTGTTTTGGAAGGGAAACTTAATGATGTTGAATTTGAAACCGACCCTGTCTTTGGCCTGCATATTCCTATATCTTGTCCTGGTGTGCCATCGGAAATACTGAGTCCCAGAAATACCTGGAAAGATAAAGCGGATTATGATGAAAAGGCAAAAGAACTGGCCGGAATGTTCAAGGAGAATTTCAAACAATACAAAGATTTCGTTTCATCTGAAGTAGTCGAAGCAGGACCATTGGTATAATAAATGATCAGATAATCTTTTTCTTATCCGGATCCCGAGTACTTTCATGTTCTCCCTGAAAAAACCTTTCAAGGCCGAATTCATGCCAGGGAGCTGTACCAATGAATTATTCTCAGTCAATTGACCGGTCGTTCAACGAAATACCAGAAGGAGATTTTTAAAACCGGTCAGACCGGTGAAAAACCCGGAAAAGAATTAAAACATGAGAAATCGAAAACCATTTTTGTATACGTTTTTACTGTTATCACTACTTACTACTTACTTCCTACTATTTTCTACTTACTTTTCTTTTAGTGTGTTCTATCGCACAAAACAGGAATTATGTTAAGAAGGAGGATTGGCTGGGTTTATAGTATACCGGTCAGGCCGTTATCACTCTACCGGTCCCCAGTCTATTAATTTTCCATTTATAAAGATTAGGTAAGTTGATGGGTAAAACCATTCTTCCTTAACCCGTCCGGAGTTTATTAACCGGCTAATTTTGTCAGGACGTCCCCAACTGTCTTCAACCATATTTGTGGTCATGTTACGCCATATCTTATGATCAAATATTTTTTGAGCTGTTTCCCAACCGTAAGTATAACGTAAATATTCTAATTTGTTGGAAAACCTGGTGGCAGTGTCTTGTTGTTTTAATACCTCAGGTGGTTTTTTTAAAAAACTCTGATCAGGGTTAATTTTGGATTTTTTTACAAAACCCTGGTTAACTTCGGTTTTAATGTAGTAATACTCATCCATAACATCCACAATAAAAATCCTTGTATCTGCAGGAAGAATTGTTATTACCGAGCTTAAGTTTCCAATATCGGAATATAGCCTGCATCCTGAGGATGTAACACCGTTACTTTTAAAAGAAGTATCAGTAACTTCGGTCTGAATATTACTTTTTATTGAATTTTGTTCAAGCTGATTGAGCTTTCTCTCGAGTTCATTAAATTGTTGGGCATTCAAAGGAACAAAAAAAAGAAACCCGAGTAAAACAGTAAAAAAGGTGTATCGTGACATATTTCATAATTGTTAAGTTAATGATCCATTTTGAAATAAATCAAAAATTATACCACGAAATTGAATTATGAATAAAAAGCGGGTATTACTTTGACTTTTTTATGTATTTTTACTTAAAACAGTTAAGCTTGTGACTATGAATGAAAATAAAATGAAAAAATTCGAAACCAGTGAGAACCTTCAGAAGTCGGTTTTAAATATTATGTTTGTGATGCAGGAGAATTACAGTCATTATCCGGAATATAAAACAATAATGATGAGTCTGACTACGGTTTCGAAAGAGTTAAATCTTATAAGGATAAAGGAGATAACCGGCGAACTTGAAGCATCTCAAGGCAAAATAAAAAATGTACCCGGAACGGATTAGTTAATAACGGTGGACTTTTTCCGTTTTAAACCTCTTTCTTTTTCAATATCATCAATCCATCTCTTACAGGGAAAATTACATTTGCAACCCGGACATCTTTATTCACGAGTTCATTAAACTCTGTGATCCCTTTTGTGAAGGGGTCGTTTTTATATTCAGGGTCTATCACTTTGCCACCCCATAGAACATTGTCAGCAATTATAAATCCTCCGGGCCGGACTTTTTCAAAAAAAAGATTGTAATATGCAGAATATTCCCGTTTATCCCCGTCAATAAAAACAAGATCATAAGGCCCGGGTAATTCCTTTACAAGATCAAGTGCATTACCGATATGAAGGTTGATTTGTTTTTCAACACCGGCTTTTTTAAAATATGAAAGGATAAAATCTTCTAATTCATCATTTATTTCAATTGTATCCAGACAGCCGTTCTTTTTTAATCCACGTGCAAGACAAATTGCTGAATACCCGGTAAATGTACCTATTTCTAAAATTTTATCAGGAGATATCATATTGGTTATCATGGTAAGAATTGCACCCTGTAAATGCCCGGATACCATGTTGGGATTAACAAATTTAATATGAGTCTTTCTGTATAGATCTGCAAGAACTTCATCCTCACCCCGGGTGTGAGCAAGAATATATTTTTCCAGGTTTTTGTCAGACATTGGTGCTATTTGTAAGCAAGCATTGAAAGTTGATCTGTATCCAGTATTTCATTAGCAATCTCCATCAATCCTGAAGCAGTTATTGCTTCAATTTTCCGGCTGATCTCTTCAGGTGTTTCAACCTTCCCGTAAACCAGAAAGCTTTTACCGATGGAGAGCATCAGATTTTCGTTGATCTCTGATGATCGCATTAACTGGCCAGTAAGTTGTCTTTTAGCTCTTGCTAATTGAATTTGACCAAGTTTTTTGGTTTTTAATTTGTCAAACTCTTTATATGTAAGACTTATACTTTTTTCCAGGTTCTTCCTGTCTGTTCCAAAGTATATGCTTAGCACACCGGTATCGAAGTATGGGGAATAATTTGATTCTATATTATAAGCATATCCGTTTTTTTCCCTGAGTGAAAGGTTTAACCTGGAATTTAATCCCTGTCCTCCTAAAATATTATTTAGCAGAAACAAATCGGTGCGG
>JADFUQ010000538.1 GCA_015222065.1 Bacteroidota bacterium | reverse complement strand
TAAAGTTGATGGTAGGATTTTGAAAGGTATAGCAGAAAGATTGGGATGGTAGTTATCGCTACTTCATATCTAGATTACAGATTCCAGCCTGACCCCAACATGCTCCAACATGCCAAAACCTGAGAGGGGGTGAGATTTTTGATTGGTATGGTTTGAGAACCTGAAAAAAAGAAAATAGAAGTTTAGCGTATAAGAGGTACCGTGGAATTAAAGAATGTGGAAAGGATTTATGGCTCGGACTTCTTTCCACACAAAATGGTTAAGAGCCATATTAAATAACAAAATTATTAACTTAAACAAGGAGAAATTAAAATGAAAACAAAATCATTTCTAATAGTAGCAATGCTTATTGCATTGATAAGTGGAAATCTTTTTGCAGAAAAGGAAACAGACATTGTGCCTACTTATCCCGGCAGCAGTTGTTATCATGATGACAAGATCGGGTATGAAGAATTCTTTGTTGGTGTTGGTCAAACCTCTGACGGTAAGGCAGAAATTAGAAAGGTTGAAGGTTATATACGGCATAGATTTTGTTATGTTCCGTCAGGACGTTCCCAACTGGAAATAATAAAAAATTATGAAGAAGCAGTACTGAAAAATGGTGGTAGTGTATTTTCAACATTAAATAAAAAAGAATGCGTAAAGGCTTTTATGAAAAAAGGTCATCCTAAACATTATCAAACAAAATATGAATATATGCAATTACCCAGTTATGCGGGTAAATATTTCTCCGGAATTATACCTACTGACACAGTAGATTATTATGTATGTGTTGTTACAGCAAAGGTAGATGGTAAAGTGGTATATTCGTTAGTAACTATCGAAACAAAACCAATGGATAAAGGAATGATATCACTTGAGAATTTAGATGCAGGGTTGGTAACTAAAGGTCATATTGCGATTTACGACATCTATTTTGAAACTGGTAAATCTGAAATTAAGGGTGAATCTTACGATGCTTTAAAAACGATAGCCGAATACTTAAATACACATACGGATAAGCAATATCTTGTTGTTGGCCATACCGATAATGTTGGTGATTTTGAAGCGAATATTAAACTCTCAAATGTAAGAGCAAACGCTGTGGTAGATAGATTAATTGTAAATCATAGTGTTAATAAGGAACAGTTGAAATCTTACGGAGTTGGTCCCGCTGCACCCGTATCAAGTAATTCAACCGATGAAGGAAAAGCTAAAAACAGAAGGGTTGAGATAGTAGAGCAATAACATACTACTACCAACAATGCATAAATTTAATTGAGGTAAAAGGGTTAATTTCAAATAACCCATGCGTAAGGAATGGTTTCAAACCATTCCTTTCGTTTGTACAAAAGAAATGAAGTTCATCTCTCGTATCAAAGCCCCAGCCTGTCGGGGTGTAGTTTACGGAGACTGGCTTTGATACGCATTTCTTTTTTTAGAGGTTACCAAGCTGGGCAGGTTGTGTGAAAACGGTTTTTCTTAATTCACCACGACCCCCAACCCTAACTCTTCCCCCTATCGAAGGGGAAGGGAATTGCCTGCGGCAAAAGGAGATAGATTCTCACCCTCAGTTAGGGGAGTTAGAGGGGGTTGAAAAAGAAGAACTTCTCATCTGTTGTCACACAGGCTGTGGGGCTTGGTAACCAAAATGTATAAAAGTATGTAAGCAGCTTTAAACAATAATGGAGGTGAAGTATGAACCGAATTACCTTTCTTTTGCTCTTTTTACTATTTTCTATCCTGCTCTGTATCACACAAGAATTATTTGCTGAAACGGAAACGGCAACTTCATCCTGGCAGAAATTATTTTTTTATGACGGCTGGGTGCGGAATTTTTCCAGTTCCGAACTGGATGAAGTAAATCGCTTTGAAGATATAGGACCATACAATGCCGCTAATTTATTTGACAGGGATAACACAACTGCCTGGGTAGAAGGCGTGCCGGGTGACGGCATTGGAGAAATGATCTACTTCACGATCGGTAAGGAATTAAAGAAGAATATCTTCATCGAAAATGGTTTCCAAAAATCAGAATCTTTGTACGAAAAGAATAATCGGATCAAAACCGCAAGGATTACGATTTTTGTCACTTTCATGCTTCCAGGTGACGTTACCGAAATCGGCTCGATATTGCAATGCCGTCAATACGATAAACAGCATATCATCCATCTTAAGGATGTTTACGGATATCAAAAGATAAAATTCCCCTTCAATCAGGAAAAGCTGAGTAACTTCAGTGCGAAAACAATGGTGCTATTTGAAAAAGACTACCGGGCGGAACTCGATAAAAGGCAAGAATATACATCGGGAATATCCGCCGAGTGTTACATTGGCTATGTTGTTCACCTGGAGATATTGGATATTTACAAGGGTAGTGAATGGGACGATACCTGCCTTACCGATATCTGGTTCAGTTCGCAAGATGAGGTCAAACGTATTCCGGCAAATCAAACGATCACCTCAGTGTTCAAAGACGAAGATGGAAATATCTATATCAACACCGATAAACAGGAAAACCTGCTGCTAACAGGTAATACGGAACTGGCAATCGAACAAGCAACAAGCGAACCTTTCAGGTTAGAGATCCTGCAGGTAAGCCCAGATATGGAATGGGTGCAGATCGATCAGATATTCGGTTACTCGGGAACAGGTAAAGTGGAAGAGATAAATCATCTCTACAGCGTCAGGCTGAGGAGCAGGGTAGATTATTCTTTCATGCCGGACGTCTTCGGGATTCACGGTTTTGCCACCGAAAATGGCGTGTTATACGTTAATACGAATATGGGGCTAATCAGTCTGAGAAGGATCTGGCAGAAACTGGAAAAAGTTAGATTACTACAGGGTGAATGAACCCGGCAACTGTAGCAGAGGATAAAAGAATATTTCCAATGAAACATAAACAGGTGGAAATATTCCAACCTTGAAAGGGTCAATCATGGGAATATGTGGGAATATGGGGCGGGAATATGGGGTCAAATCTAATCATTTTACATTAAGGTTGACATTAGAGCGAG
>JADFUQ010000080.1 GCA_015222065.1 Bacteroidota bacterium | reverse complement strand
TCTTTCCATTATATTATCCTCCTTTAATTATGATAATCCATTATCTCAAGGTCATAAGTATGATTGTTTTCCCATCTAAATACAATTCTCCATTGGTCATTAATCCTGATACTATAAAAATCCTTACCTTTTCCTTTAAGCTTTTCAAGCCGATTAGATGGTGGAATCCTCAAATCAGCAAGACTTTGTGAGTTATGAATCATCCTAAGTTTTCTGCGTCCAACTTGTTGAATCTCTAACGGAATCTTTTTAACTCGATCTCCTTGCCATATTCTCTCAGTATCTTTTGACCCAAATGAAACAATCATACTATCTTTTTACATTACTAACGCCAAAGATAACCATTTTGTTTCAAAATATCAAATAAGTTTCTGGAGTGTTAAATAAAATGCACCACAACTTGATTATATACGAGGTAAACTTTCGCTTTAACGACTTATATAGTTTATAAAACGAATGTTTTGTTCATTTTATTTAAAGTACCAATTTACCTCATATTCTTAAATTATCCAACGGACTTTTTATGTTCATTAGATTTATTCTGCTTACATGTGTGTTCACCCCGTTGGATTCTTTCAGGAAATTCTTTATTCCGTTTTTAAGATAAATCCTACCAGTTCCTGATTTTAAATATTTCTTCAATCTTGTGTTATAATCAAACCTTATCAATACCACCTCCTGATCCCGGTGACAAGCATGATTGAGTTTTATTTCAGGTTTATTGGACATTTATTGTATAAATATATGAAATTCTGATTGTTTTATCGTTTTGCGAAGCTATATTCTTTAAATTATGCCTGCATGTGATGCTTATGGAAGGAGAAAAGGGCTTAATTGTTACTGGTTTCTGGTTACTTGTTGCTGGTAGCCAGGTGTTTTATGCCTGATTTTGGTTTCTGTTTTCCGCCTTTGGTATTATTACGGGAGACGAAAAGACGAAAAGGCGAAAGGTCGAAGAGTGAATAATTATGATTAGGTGATGTAGTAATGAGGTGATGAGGAAATGAGGTGAAGAAAAGAATAATGAATAATGCTGTGACGCAATGTTACGTGGGTGGATCAGTTTGGCTTAAATCCTTTCAATAATTTCAGTTCTAACTAATTCGAAGGCTGTTTGTTGGTCGTATTTAATACCTGGCCGTAGCAATGCATAAATATCACCTCCAAACGCCGGATCTTCCTTTTTTTGTTCCATGTTTTGGAGGAATTCCTTTTGTGAAGGAGGTTGATCTACTGAAAACTCCATGTATTTTCTGTAAGCTTCCAGAACCTTGTTCGTATCTACATCCATATTCGTAAGTGCATAATAGAGGTCAAAAAGGTCTCGGCCCTTCCTTCTTTGGTACAAAGCCCTTAATTTGGTGCTCAGCATTTCTTCCAGTAAATAAGAGTTTATTCCACAACTACCCGAGAACCAACCATTCTTAAGGCTATGCTTAATTTCATGGTATCCAAAAACAGTGAAATGTTCTCTACAGTTGATTTCTATCTTTAACCGGAGATTAATTACCGGTGGCATTTCAGATTCGAACCGATAAATAATAGTATTCATGTTACCATTTACCCTGAATCTCCCTTTTGCACCTAAAAATTTGAGTTGCTTTCTTATTGCATCAAGGATGGGACCAATAGGCCCTTTGGCAATTTGCACTAAGTCAATATCTTCAGAATACCGGACCTGTGGTTTTAGAAAAATTTTGTGCAAAGCAGTACCTCCTCTGAAGGCTAACTGTTCTTTCAATAATGAGTTAGAAAACAATTGTACCAAGGCTCTTTCAATAACAAGGTCTTGTTCCACTTGTCCGTCATTGGGCCAAGGGGCATGTTCTTTCCATTCTATTATATATCTCCTTGGTATCATTAAATATCTAATTCAGTATTTATTACTAAATCCCATTTTTTATTGAATATTCCGTCTTTGCTTTTATAAGAAAGAGATAACGAAACAGTATTGGTTTTATTCTTATTTATAGTTTTTGCCAGGGCGTTCGATAATTTTTCTTCACCTAATTGTTCCAACATATATCCCAGTCGTTGAATAGCAGGCAAAGCACTTTCATTTGCAATACTTGACAGTTTGTAAACTTTCATGCTTTCTGATAAATCCTCAAGAATCGGGATAATACGATTTAAACCTCCAATCTTCTTGTGGTGATGGATAAGATCAATTGCCGTTAATTCCGGGGAAGAAACATTTATATAACCGGATTCAGTGTTTTTCAGATCAACCCATTCTGATTTCCAATTTTTCCTGGTAACAAAAGTTATTGCCTGCTTTTTGTTTTTGATTGCTCGCAGTGCAGGTTTGTGAATCATCACTTGCGATTCCATAGGCTGCTGGTGTCCGGCACCATGAAGTGCAGCAGCTGAGTACAGTCCTAAGTAATACTCTCGTTTTAAATACTTCATCATGTCGTCAAGAAACAATATGCCTGGTAAAGTGCCTCTATGTGAATACTGTGGAGGGATAATAACATAAAATTCTTTTCTGATTTGAGCTAACTGGTTTTTAGATTTTAATCTGTGCAGATTTTGTAGAAGAGCCTTGTCAGAAGAATCAATATTTTTCCTTAGCTCGTCCAAGGTTAAAGAATGCCGACCTTGCGATTGTACTTTAAAAAGATAATCAGATATATTTGAATAATTCACTTGTCGCTATGAGTATTAGTTTGCACAAAACTACGAAAAATGTAGTTAATCGCAAAGTAATTTTATGAACAATTTGGAAGAATCCGGCTATTTAAATAGTTTATTGTAATATCTCTTTCTTTGTTTAAACATCTTCTCAAAATAATCGATTTTAGAATCTCTGTAATCAAAAATCACAGGTGGTTTTTCAGAACGTTGAATTCTTCCAATGTATTGAACCAGCTTACCCTCAAATGCAAATGGATAAACAATAAATAAGCATTCCAAGTTGTTAATGTCAGTTCCCTCTCCAAAAAACTGACCTGTAGAGATTACAATTTTAAAATGACCTTGTTTTATTTGTTCAATTTTACTTTTTCTTGCACTCTCCGAATCATCACCGTGAATAGTAATTGTCTCGTATTTGTCTTTCAAGTAGAGGTTTAGAATGTCAACATGTGTTTTTCTCTCTGAAAGAATAAGTATTGTCTTAAATCTTTCTGCATTTTGCTCAATATCATTAAGAATTAATGAATTCCGGTGAGTGTCATGAACCAAAATCCGGGAGATAGTTTCGTATTTATCTATTTTATAATTAAAAGGAGCAAACAGGTCAGTCTCTTTTATGTTAATTTCTGTTTGTATATTTTTTTCTTTTAAATATTCATATTGATCAACTTGATGAAGAATATTTCCAATGTAAACGAATATTAACTTTTGGTCATTATTCTTTCGTTTGGGGGTTGCTGTTAGTCCGTACAAATAAAAAGCATTAAAGTTTACAATTACTTCACGGAATGTTTTTGCCGGAATATGATGGCATTCATCAATAATAATTGTTCCAAAACTGTTTGCAATATTTTTAAAGTCATGAACCCTTGCCAATGACTGGATCATTGCTACCGTAATTGATTTACCAACCTTATTCTTTTGATTTCCAATTTGCCCAATTTCATTTTTAGAGATTTTTAAAAAGCTTTGAATCCTCTCAATCCATTGGTCGAACAACTGCTTTCTATGTACAATAATTAATGCAGGTTGTCTTTTTTCTGCAATTATTTCTAATCCAATTACTGTTTTACCTGAGCCAGGAGGAGAAACAATGACACCAAAATCTTTTTCCCGAATTTTTTCCAACGCAATCTCCTGATGAGGCCGAAGTGAGATATCGGATTCAAAATCAACAGCGTTTCTTTTACTTCTTTTATCTATTATTTTAAACGGGATGTTCTCCTTATTGCAGAATTGAATCAATGAAGCAGAAAAACCTCTTGGTATCATAACTTCATTTTCGGATTCTTCAATTAAATTGAAAAACTTTTCAGTATTAAAGGTGCTCTTTCCCATGTTCTTCTTTACCAGATAGTCTGAATTGTAAAAATTTAGCTGTTCCCTTAAAAAGACAATAAGTTTCTTGCTTAACTGATTTCGTTTGAGATAAATCTGGTTTTGAATGATTATTTCGAGCTCATAAAATTTATTATTATTGATAGATGAAATAAATACTTCGTTCGGTTTTTCGTTGAATAAATCTTTGTAAAGCTCCTTAAGTTCTTTTATTGATATTGTTTTAATTTCTTGTAAAAATCCCCATTGATTACCATAAGGTTCAAATGTATCAGGATTAAGAAAGCATGAATTACCATTTTTGACCGATTTGCCATTTATAGGCAAGGCAATCAAGTTCCCCATTCCTTTACCTGAATGATAATCCTGATTTGGGAATAGCCTGTCAAAACTTGGCTCTTTCTCAAAATGAGAAATAATACCAGCATGCCGTAACATTTCGAACATTATTTTACGACTTTGTTCAGCAGGAAAAGCATCTTCGAAAAACACCCACAGATGACCACCATTTCCGGAACGTGAACGTTCAATATAAGCAGGAATTTTGTGCTTTAGACAGGTTCCATAAAGGCGTAGAATTGTTTCTTTCCAGTTTTTTTTATCAAAATCAGCAGCAAT
The DNA here is from genome assembly GCA_015222065.1 of Bacteroidota bacterium. Taxonomy (GTDB): domain Bacteria; phylum Bacteroidota; class Bacteroidia; order Bacteroidales; family VadinHA17; genus JADFUQ01. The sequence goes on along the minus strand of JADFUQ010000080.1, from coordinate 75 downwards.
AAAAAAAGATGTATTGTCCTCTAATAAAGGATATATCCCACAAGTATCTTTTCCTGATAGATGAGCCTTAATGGC